>JAFVHA010000052.1 GCA_017478035.1 Paludibacteraceae bacterium
GTAGGCGACCGCAAGTACGGTCACGGCAATGAGTACTCGCCTATCGACCGTCTCTGTCTCCATGCAAAAGTGTTGGCGTTCATTCATCCGGTGACGGAAAAAACTGTCCGCTTCGAGAGCCCAGTTCCGAAAGAGTTTAACCGGGTGCTGATGTAACAGCCTGTCAAATTAATAGGATTTGAAGATTATGAATACAAACAACAAATTTGTTATCACGATTAATCGTGAGTTAGGAAGCGGCGGACGAACGGTAGGCCGCAAGTTAGCCGAAAAGCTGGGTGTAGAATACTATGACAAAGCCCTCATCAAGGCATTGAAGGAGAAATACAACCTGACAGCAGAGGAGATCGAACGTCTCAAAGGTCAAGAAACCGGTTGGTGGGCCAATCTCAAGCGCACCCTGTCCGGACCTACGACGGATGACACGTTCTTTGTAACCTCAATCGGAGGCGAACCGGAGTTATTGGAGCCCGAGGATGTCTTCCGCGCAGAGACACAGGTCCTCAAGGCGCTTGCCAAAGAGAACTCGTGCGTTATTGCCGGTCGTACGGCGTGCTATATCTTCCGTGAGCACCCGAACCACCTGAGTATCTTTATTCAGGCTTCGATGCCTTGTCGCATGGCGCGTGTAGCGCGGGAACAGAACATGAGCAAAGAGGAAGCGCGCATGACGATTGAAAAGGTCGATAAGATGCGAGAAAACTACGTGCAGGAGTTCACCGGTACTTCCCGTTACGACACCCGCAACTATCAGTTGGTAATCAACATGGACGAAATAAACGAGGACGCGGCCGTTGACCTCATCCTCGCTTACATCCGGGAAATGAACCATTAAGAACGGTGACCTTTTATAGCCTCGGGCTTCGGACCTCTTTTTTCGAAATCAGGACGAGGCCCGGCTTTTTCGAACTCAGGACGAGGTCCCCTTTCGATTTTTGGACCGTGGAAATGAAGTACGCGCTCCACTTGACGGTCATTCAGATCCTTCGCAAATTTGGCTTTGAATTTCTCCTTCAGTTTAGCCTGCTCTGCCTTGTACTCGCGGTACGTTTCAGCAAACTTGGCGGCCTGTTCTTCACTTAAGTAAAGCTCGTCGCTGAGAATCTTGATATCGATCTCAATACGTTCTTCCCTACTCAATTTACACTCTTTCTGATCTTTCTTGCACTCCGCCTTTTCGGCTTTCCTTCCGTGTGCACTTACGCTTACTGCCATCACGGCGCTCAACGCTAAAACAATTAATTTTTTCATACCTTTTTCTCCTATTTTAACGGGTTATACGCCACCAACTAACAGGCGTTTGCTTTTCCCCTTACAAACACCGTGCCAAACTAAAAAATATACAAAAAACACCCATGTGCTTGTATATATCAAAAAAAAGTTGTACCTTTGCGGCAAATTTAATACACACATAAAAACTTACTGATTCTATGTTGCACTTCCAAGAAGAGGTAGCTCGCTGCCTGTTATGCGAGCAAGCACCTTGCGGTGAGAAGACCGCCCGCGCGCTCCGCGCACTCCGTTTTGACAATCTATGGACGGCTCGTGAGTTGTTCGACCAGTTAAACGACGCCGAAATAGAGGCGGCAGAGAAAGCTTGTATCCACTACGACAGACCTATCCGCATAGCGGAACTGAAGAAGGCGGTTCCGAGTAATCCGAACAATTCAAGTACTCAGGAGCTCCCCAGTTTGGAACTCAATTTCTGCGACATGGTTTGCGAGAATCCGTTCTTCCTGGCTTCGTCGGCTATCTGTACCAATTACGAGATGGTAGCGCGTGCGTTAGAGGCCGGTTGGGCAGGTGTTTTCTACAAGACGATCTGCAAACAAGACATCCGCGAAGTGAGTCCGCGTTTTGACGCCGTACGCAAAGAGGGTACGCCGTTCGTCGGTTTCCGTAACATGGAGCAGTTGAGTGAGAATCCCTACACGATGGACTTTGATATTCTGCACCGCTTGAAAATCAATTACCCGAGCAAGCGCATTGTCGCTTCTATCATGGGTCAGACCGAAGAAGAATGGATTGAATTGGCGAAGATGGCAGAGGAGGCAGGCTGCGATGCGGTAGAGTTGAACTTCTCTTGTCCGCAAATGCGACTGACCGGTCTGGGTTCAGATATCGGTCAGAACAACGAACTGATTCTATTCTACACCTCTTATGTGCGCGAAGCAGTGAAGATTCCCGTTATTCCGAAGATGACGCCGAATATCATGTCCATGACCACTCCTGCGCTGGCATGTTTCTACGGCGGTGCGTCCGGCATCAGTGCCATCAACACGATCAAGTCCATCACGATGAGCGAGGGCGCGCAAGTGAGCGGCAAAAAGACAGTGAGCGGATACTCGGGCAAGGCCGTCAAACCTATCGCGCTGCGTATGATCTACGAAATGACCGGCAACCCGATCTTACACAAAGCCGGCATTGAGAAACATATGGATATCAGCGGTATCGGCGGTATCGAGACCTGGCGCGATGCATTGGAGTTCATCCAACTCGGTTGCCGTAACGTGCAGGTATGCACGGCAGTCATGCAGTACGGTTACCGCATTATCGATGATCTCAAACTCGGTCTGCAGCATTATATGGCGGAGCGCGGGATTGTGGAACTGAAAAAACTGGTGGGCGAAGAATTGAAGAATATCGTGCTGCCGCATGACCTCGACCGTGAGACAATGGTATTCCCCAAGATCGACCGCGAGAAATGTATCGGTTGCGGACGCTGTTATATATCCTGTCAGGACGGCGGACACCAAGCTATCAGCTTTGGCGAAGACCGCAAACCGAAGATTATCGGCACCAAATGTGTAGGATGTCACCTCTGCCGACTCGTTTGCCCGACAGGCGCTATCGGACAAGCCAACCGAATGCCGAAAAAGAACTAATCATGCCAAACAAGGCCCTATAGGTACTAAAAATATACACAAATTGCATTTTTAATTCAAATTTATTTGCATATTCCAAATATTTGTTGTACCTTTGCGGCCAAATTGCAAAAAATTATTCTATTAAACAATTTTATATGCATATGAAGAAAGGTTTATTCTTTAGCCTCATTGCTGCTGTAGCATTGTTGGCATCGTGCAACAAATCGTTGCCTGAACCCGATCAACTTTCCGTTAATCCGAACCCGCTGGCAAAGGTTGGCGACAAGGTTGATGCAGACATCACCGGTACTTTCCCTGCAAAGAAATTTGCTAAAAAGGGTGTGTTGGTAGTTACTCCGGTATTGAAGTACCAAGGCCAAGAGGCATTGGGCGAGCCTGTTACCTACGTTGGTGAGAAAGCCAAAGAGAACGGCAAAACCGTTAACTACAAAGAGGGTGGTAAGTACACTCAACACTGCTCTTTCACGTATGTTCCCGAAATGCGCAAATCGGAGTTGTATCTCCGTTTCAAAGCCACGGTGGGCAAGAAAGAGATCGAGATTCCTGATCTGAAGGTTGCCGACGGTATCATCGTTACCGATGAATTGGCAGAAGCTCAAGACAACGAGACCGCTGCTACACCGGACAAATTCCAACGTATCATCCAAGAGATGACCGAAGCAGACATCAAGTTCCTCATCCAACAGGCTAACCTCCGTTCGTCGGAGACCAAGTCGGAGGAAGTAAAAGCGCTGCAGGCTGCTATCAAGGATGCAAACGATGACGAGAGAAAAGCTATCAACAAACTGGAGGTTAGCGGTTACGCGTCTCCGGATGGTGGTATGGATCTGAACGAGAAACTGGCTAAGAACCGTCAGAAAGCCGCTCAGGACTTCCTCAAACAAGGAATGAAGAAAGACAAAGTGAACGCTGAGATCGAAGCTAACATCACCGCTGAGGACTGGGAAGGTTTCCAGGCCGCTATGGAGGAGAGCAATATCCAAGACAAAGACTTGGTTCTCCGCGTGCTGAAGATGTACAGCGATCCTGAGGAGCGCGAGGCTCAAATCAAGAACCTGAGCGCTGTTTACAAGAACATTGCTGACGATATCCTTCCGGCTCTCCGTCGCAGCCGTCTCATCCTGACCACCGACCTGATCGGTAAGAGCGATGAGGAGATTACCGAGTTGGCTAAGAACGATCCGAGCCAGTTGAGCGTTGAGGAGTTGCTTTATGCAGCTACGCTGACCAACGACAAGGCTGAGAAAATGGCTATCTATCAGAAAGCCGCTGAGCAATACAACGACTACCGTGCATGGAACGGAATGGGTGAGCTCTACTTCGCTGACAACAACATCGCTGAAGCTCGCCGTTGCTACGCAAAGGCTCTGGAGATCCAACCGAACGATCCGGACGTGAACTACAACGCAGGTCTCGCTGCATTGGCTGACAACGACCTCGCTAAAGCAGAAGAGCATTTTGGCAAAGCTGCCGGCACAAGCGCTAACTTAGACGCTGCTATGGGTACACTCTACACCAAGAAAGGTGACTATGAGGCAGCTAAGAAAGCATATGGCAACACCGCTACCAATAATGCGGCTGTTCAGCAGATCCTCAACGAGGACTATGCAGGTGCACGTCAGACCCTCGATAACGTAAAGAACCCGAATGCTACCACCGCTTATTTGAAAGCTATCGTAGGTGCTCGTACAAACGACAAACCGGCTGTTCTCGAGAACATGAAGTCGGCTGTTGAGCAAGACGCTGCTCTCAAAGCACGTGCTGCTGACGACATCGAGTTCGCTAAGTTCGCTGAGGACGCTGAGTTCCAAGCAATCATTAAATAATGTCGGTATTATTTCCGAAAGTAAATAAACCCCGTGAGTGGGACTATCGCCCCATTTACTTCGACGAGGAAAAGGAGGCGCGCAAGGATAAAAAACTTGCGCGTCTTCGTCGCGGAGCCTTCCGGGAAGAACACGAGAAGAACATGACGGAATTGCGAAAAAAGAAACAATCCAAATTAGTGCTCTGGCTCGTGCTGCTCGGACTGCTGCTCTTTGCTTTTTATTTCCTCATATAACCGCTCATGCGCGCAGGCGTATGGATATCATTCATTTATTACCGGACAGCGTAGCCAACCAGATAGCGGCAGGCGAGGTAATACAACGCCCCGCTTCCTGTCTAAAAGAGTTGGTAGAGAACAGTCTGGACGCGGGTGCCACTCGCGTTCAGGTTATTGTTCGTGATGCCGGTCGCACGCTGCTGCAAGTAATAGACGACGGAAGCGGCATGAGCGAGACAGATGCCCGTCTGGCATTTGAACGCCATGCCACGAGCAAAATCCGCGAGGCGAAGGACCTCTTTAGCCTGCGGACAATGGGGTTTCGCGGCGAAGCACTGGCATCCATCTGTGCCGTTGCACAGGTGGAGATGATCACGCGGCGCCAGGAAGACGAGACAGGAACGCTCATTGAGATTCACGGATCGGATGTAGTGCGTCAGGAGGTTTGCAGTTGTCCTACTGGCACTAATATCAAGGTACTCAATCTGTTCTTTAACGTACCGGTACGTCGGAAATTCCTGAAGACTGACCAGACCGAGTTACGCAATCTGCTGACAGAGTTCTATCATATTGTACTGGTTAATCCCAAAGTCAATTTCACGTTTGTTCATAACGATGAGATTCTGTTAGAATTGCCTGCCGGCACAGAGAAACAGCGCATTGAGGCCGTCTTCGGAAACCCGAAACGCAACGTGTATACCTCGGCCTTTGTGGACATCAACACCGAGACGGAGATGGTTAATATCCGCGGGTTTGTCATCAAGCCCGAGAATGCGACCAAGAAAGCGGAGCAGTATTTCTTTGTAAACGGGCGATATATGCGCCATCCGTATTTCCTGAAAGCCGTTCAAACAGCCTATTCCGGCATGCTGGCTAACGATTATCAGCCGTCTTTCTTTATTTATTTTGATATAGCGCCGGAGGCGATTGATGTCAATATTCATCCTACCAAGACGGAGATTAAGTTTGCCGACGAGCAGACGGTTTTCCAGATTCTGATGGCTTCCGTTCGCGAAGCATTGGGTAAATTCAGTCTCGCGCCGACGATTGATTTTGACACCTCCGGAAGCCTTGATATTCCCGTTTCTACGAGCAAGACCGTCAGTCGTCCGCAAGTGACGGTTGATCCGACGTACAACCCTTTCCATACGCGTGGAACGATCTATCCGGACCGTGCACCGAAGGGATGGGAGAGTCTGTACGAAAGCATGACGGATCCGGAACCGAAGGAAACGGACGTACTGCACGCAGAGGATGTGGAGAATTGTCCTATATGGCAGTACAACGGGAGATATATCCTGCTGCCGAGTGAAAACGGATTGGTTATCATCAACCAGCATCGCGCACACACGGCCATCCTCTATGCGCAATTCATGGAACAACTAAGCCACACGCAAGGCGCGATACAACAATTACTTTTCCCGGAAGTGCTGGTACTTCCTCTGGATGAGATGGTGTTAATGAACCAACTGAGCGGAGATCTGCGCGCCATCGGCTTTGATATAGAGCAATTGACGCCGGACAGCTATTCGATACAAGGTATTCCGGCCCAACTGGCCCAACAATCTCCCCTTCCGGTACTGCAGCACATCCTCACGCAAGTGCGCGAGAGAGGCGCCGACACCCGTCAGGAATGGCGCGAACAGATAGCACGCACACTCGCTGACAGCTCCGCTATCCCCTACGGCAAAACGCTCACAGAAGCAGAGATGAGAGACCTCGTCTCACGACTCCTCGCGCTGCCGCAACACAAACACACAGCCGACGGAAAAACCATTCTGTCGCTGCTCTCGGATGAAGAAATAAACAAACGTTTTTGACCATGAAAAAATATCCTTTGTTCTTTGTACTTTGTATTTGTGCCCTCTTCACGGCCTGCACGCGTCCGGACCATCTGACTATTCTGCATACGAATGACACCCATTCGCAGATAGAACCGAAGTCCAACGGTCAAGGAGGCTACGCCCGGCGGATGGGTTTGATTAACGAAGAGCGTAAGCAGGACAAGCACCTGTTATTGTTGGATGCCGGCGATTTCTGCCAAGGCACACCGTATTTCAATTTCTACAAAGGCCGCATCGAGATAGACGCCATGAACAGGATGAGGTACGATGCCGCCACTTTGGGCAACCATGAGTTTGACAACGGTTTGGACACACTGGCAGAGGTTCTCAAAACAGCACATTTCCCTGTTGTTTGCGCCAACTATGACTTCACAGGCACCGCCTTGGAGAACATTGTGAAGCCGTTTACGATCATTCACAAAGGAAATCTGAAAATAGGTGTGTTCGGTTTGGGTTGTGACCCGAAAGGACTGATTGCGGACAAGAACTTCAAACCGGTACAATTCATGGACCCGTATCCTGTCGCCCAAGCGATGACAGATACCTTACGGGCACAAGGATGCGATATCGTGATTTGCTTGAGTCACATGGGTACGTTCGGCAAGGCTCCGGAAGATGTTTGCGATACGACACTTGTTCATAGAACAAGAGGCATCGATGCAGTCATTGGCGGACACACGCATCAATTATACGATCATCTGCGCGTAGCGAATTTGGACGGAGACAGTATTCCGGTATGCCAAATGGCCAAAAGCGGTACCTATTTAGGCAAAATTATGCTATATTTAGGTGACAAAAATAAAAAATAAAACAAAAAAATTTGCATAATTGAGAAAAAAGCAGTAATTTTGTGCCGAATTTCCAAAATATGCGGAAATATTAATATTTGAATATTAATAAAACACACATAATTATTAACCAAAAGAATTAGAATTATGGCTGAAATTGAAGCAAAAGTAAAAGCAATCATCGTTGATAAGCTGGGTGTTGAGGAGTCTCAAGTAACTAACGACGCTAACTTCCAAACCGATCTGGGTGCAGACTCTCTGGACACCGTTGAGATGATCATGGAGTTTGAGAAAGAGTTCGGTATCTCTATTCCGGATGAGGATACTCAGAAGATTGCTACTGTAGGCGACGCTATTGCATACGTAGAGAACGCTGTTGCGTAATTTAAATCCGCAAAAGGAATACGAGTTTACGGGGATACTGTAAACTCGTATACTATATTTATACGATTGGATATTATGGAGCTAAGACGAGTTGTTATCACGGGTCTTGGAGCGCTTACTCCGGTAGGCAATTCAGCGCCTGAGACATGGCAGGCATTGGTTAATGGAGTAAGTGGAATCGCTCCTATTACGGCATTTGATGCCACTCTCTTCAAGACTCAGTTTGCAGGTGAGGTGAAGAATTTCGACCCTACTCCTGTCATTGACCGCAAGGAAGCACGCAAGATGGACCGGTATTCCCAGTTCTCTGTATGCGTAGCCGACGAGGCATTGAGAGACAGCGGTTTGGATTTGGAGAAAGAGGACCGGAGTCGCGTAGGTGTGATTTGGGGCAGCGGAATGGGCGGTTTGCAATCCACCGAAGCGGAGATTATCGACTTTGCCAAAGGTGACGGCGTACCTCGTTTTAATCCATTCATGATTCCTAAGGCCATTCCGAGTATTGCAGCCGGACAGATCTCTATCCGCTTCGGTTTGGGTGGTCCGAGTTTCTCCGTAAGTACCGCTTGTTCCTCTTCGTCCCACGCCGTAGGTTCCGCTTTTGACCAGATACGCCTCGGACATGCAGATGTTCTGCTTACCGGAGGGGCAGACGCGGATGTGACCTATACCGGCATCGGTGGATTTAACAGTTTACACGCTTTGTCCACCCGCAATGACGATCCGTACAGAGCCAGTCGTCCTTTCTCCAAATCACGCGACGGATTTGTGCTGGGAGAAGGAGCCGCTTGTCTGATTATGGAAGAGTATAATCATGCCAAAGCACGCGGAGCTAAGATTTATGCGGAGATTGTAGGCGAAGGAATGACTTCGGACGCATATCATATGACAGCACCGGACCCGGAAGGCAACGGAGCGGAGCGCGTCATGAAACTGGCTATCAAAGATGCCGGTTTGCAACCGGAACAAATCGATTTTATCAACACCCATGGTACTTCCACTCCGTTGGGTGATGTAGCCGAACTGAAAGCAATCCGTCGGGTTTTCGGAGATCATATCTACGAGATGAATCTGGACTCCACCAAGTCCATGACAGGTCATCTGATCGGGGCAACCGGAGCTGTGGAGGCTTTGGCATGCATAATGGCGCTCAAAGACGGCATCATCCCCCCGACCATCAACCATGATCCGGAGGATATAGACGAGAACATCGATTATAAGATTAACTTCACTTTTGACAAGGCCCAGAAACGGGATATCAAGTATGCATTGAGCAACACCTTCGGCTTCGGAGGGCACAATGCCTGCCTGGTATTCAAAAAATGGGAGGAATAGTGAAGTCATTTAGTCACAATTTATTTAAGGTATTAGTATTATGATTACAAAAATTGGCGAGAATGCAGGCCTCATCTGGGGTGCGCTGCAGAACGGTGCTCAGGGTTTGAAAGCCCTCAAGAAAGCTACGAAGCTGAAAAATGAGGACTTGTTCTTGGCATTGGGTTGGCTTGCTCGTGAGGGTAAAGTATCCTTCACAGAGACAGAAGCTGACGTGGTAGTAGCATTGGCATAAGTATGGTCATTGCGATTGTAGGCGCTTCGGGCGCCGTCGGACAGGAATTGCTGGCTGTTCTCGAACAGCGGCAATTTCCCGTTTCCGAATTAAGACTGTTCGGTTCCGAACGAAGTGCCGGAACCAAATACTATTTCTGCGGCAAAGCACACGAAGTACAACTGCTGCAACATGACGACGCTTTCAAAGGCGTCGATATTGCTTTTGTCTCCGCGGGCGCAGGCGTATCACGTGCGTATGCGGAAGACATCACCCGTTTCGGAGCCATCATGATTGACAACTCATCCGCGTTCCGCATGGATGAGGATGTGCCTCTCGTGGTACCCGAAGTGAATGCTGCGGATGCATTGAATCGTCCGCGTAACATCATTGCCAATCCCAATTGCACGACCATCCAGATGGTGGTGGCACTGCAGGCGATTGAGAACCTGACGCACATCCGCAGGGTGCACGTAGCGACCTATCAAGCGGCATCAGGCGCCGGAGCGCAGGCAATGAAAGAATTAGAAAACCAATACCGCCAGGTCCTCAACGGAGAGGCGGTTACAATCAATAAATTCGCCTATCAACTGGCTTATAACCTCATTCCTCATATTGATGTCTTCACCGACAACGGATATACCAAAGAGGAAATGAAGATGTTCAACGAGACTCGTAAGATCATGCACTCGGATGTGAAAGTGAGTGCTACTTGCGTACGGGTTCCGTCGCTACGTGCACATAGCGAGAGTATATGGGTGGAGACCGAACGTCCGGTAAGTGTAGAAGAGGCAAGAGAGGCGTTTGAGAAAGCCAAGGGGTGCGTACTGATGGATGAACCGGAGAAGAAGATTTACCCAATGCCGTTGTTTTTGAGTGGTAAGGACGAGGTGTTCATCGGACGTATCCGCAAAGACCTGACTGATGACAACGGACTCAGTTTCTGGTGCGTGAGCGACCAGATTCGCAAAGGTGCCGCTCTCAATGCCGTACAAATAGCGGAATGGCTTATTGCCAACAACCAATGACCAACGACCAACGACCAAATATTGAGATCATGGCTCCGGTAGGATGCCGGGAGAGTCTGGCTGCGGCCATCAACGCCGGCGCTACCAGTGTCTATTTCGGCATTGAGCATCTCAATATGCGCGCCCGCAGTTCAGTCAATTTCACGACGGATGATATGTCCACTATTGCGGCAACTTGTCGGCAAGCCGGTGTGAAGACCTACCTGACGGTCAACACCGTCATGTATCCGGAGGACCTTCCGCTTATGCGGCAGATTGTCGATAAAGCTCATGCTGTAGGCGTCGATGCGGTCATTGCGAGTGACATCGCTGTCATGCAATATGCAAACAGCATCGGCCAGGAGGTGCATTTGTCCACGCAACTCAATATCGCCAACACGGAAGCACTTAAGTTCTATGCCCAGTTCGCGGATGTAGTTGTGCTGGCACGGGAGTTAAACATGGAGCAAGTGGCTTCCGTTTATCATGATATTCAGGAACAGCATATCTGCGGTCGCAGCGGGCAACCGATACGTATCGAGATGTTCTGTCACGGTGCTTTATGCATGGCAGTGAGCGGGAAATGCTATCTGAGTCTGAATAACTACGGCCTCAGCGCCAACAGGGGTGCCTGCGTGCAAGTATGCCGGCGTGGCTATACCGTCAAAGACAAATCGTCGGATTTGGAACTCGACATAGACAATCAGTATATCATGTCGCCCAAGGACCTCAAGACGATTCATTTCCTCAATAAGATGCTGGATGCCGGTGTACGTGTGCTGAAGATCGAAGGTCGTGCCCGGGGAGCGGAATACGTCGATACTGTCGTTCGCTGCTATCGGGAAGCCGTGGAGGCTTGGAAGAACGGCGAGTATGCCGATGATGCCATCATTGAACCGAAGATACAAGACTGGAACGAACGGCTCAGCCGCGTCTTTAACCGCGGTTTCTGGGATGGCTATTATCAAGGACAGAAACTTGGGGAGTGGACCCACTCTTATGGCAATAAAGCAACCCGGAAGAAAGTGTATGCCGCCAAATGTACCAATTTCTTCAAAAACCTGAGCGTAGCGGAGTTCGTAGTGGAAGCTGTGGATGAGATATCGGAAGGTCAGGAGTTACTTATTACCGGCGAAACAACCGGCGTATATGAATGCGTGGCTGCGGGTCTGCATGACACAAACGGGCAACCGACCCAACGCGTACCGCAAGGAGCCTTCTTCTCAATAAAAACAGACCGGCTGATCCGCCGGGGGGATAAGATGTATCTTTGGCAAACGGAAAGATGAATACCTTTGTTCCACATATTATCTCCCCGCTGAGTGCCGGTTGGTGCGGATGGACGCTGTTGGCGTTGTTCCTATGTGCAATACTGGGTGAGTTTTTGCAGCCGGGGGTTATCATGCAAGCCCACTCGACTCTTTTTGCGCATACGAACCGCACTTATAAAGACGCGCCGCCCAACACCCTGGCTCAATTGGCGATAAGTATCTTTCGCATCGGTACGTTGGCCATGGCCATATGCATGAGTCTATATACGGACGGCATCTTCCGCTTCACTGCTTTCGCAGCAATCTGCGGACTCATCCTGCTGATTTTGCTCATCAAAATGATATGTAACCTTCTGTTGGATTATGTATTCTCGCTCTCACGCCGGTTTGTGCCTATGTATGAGCAGTACGCAAATATATCCACGATTGCCGCTTATCTCCTTTACCCCATCCTACTCGTTATGCTGCGCATCGGCAAACCGGAATGGACGGTGTGGGCTTTAGGAGGAGCGACGGTGCTGTTCCTGATGATGTGTATCTACCGGATGGCACGCACTTATATCCGGTCTTTTGCTGCGATCCTTTATGTGGTCCTCTATATATGTACCTTGGAAGTGCTTCCGCTGGGTTTGCTCTTCTATCTGTCCTCGAAAATACTACTGTATATATGATACAAAAGATTCTATTCTCTCAACCGCGTCCTGAGACGGCGCATAACCCTTACTCCCGCTTGGAGAACCAATTCAATGTGCAATGTGATTTTTATCAGTTCATACATATTGAAGGCCTCTCTGCGCGCGAGTTCCGTCAGCAGCGTATCAATCCCATGGATTATACGGCGGTCATCTTAAATTCCAGGCTGGGAGCAGAACATTATTTCCGGCTTTGTGAAGAGATGCGTTTGAATGTACCCGACTCCATGCATTATTACTGCAACTCCGAGCAGGTGGGGCTGTATCTGCAGAAATTCATCAATTATCGCAAGCGCAAGGTCTTTTTCCCTGAGCAAGGCAATAAGTTCGAGGACCTCTTGCCCGCGATGCATCGCAGACCCAACGAGAAATATCTGATGGTACTGTCCAATATCCATACTCAGGACCAGATTAATATGTTCGCCGAGAACGGGGTGGAAGTTACTCCGGCTATTATGTATCGCACTGTAACCAGCCCGTGGCCGAAAGAGAAACCGTTTGACTACGACCTCATTGCACTGTTCACGCCTGCAGGAGTGTCGTCGCTGCGCGAGAATTTCCCGGACTGGGAACAAGGAGAGACCCTCATTGCTGCTTTCGGGGACGGAACGGTACGTGCTTTGGAAGAGGCAGGATTCCGCGTAGATATAGAGGCCGGACCGGGCAAAGCGTTCGCTTCCCTTCCAATGGCCATTGGTGACTATCTGGATAAACATTAAGATTATCTGAACTCTTTTCCAAAACATAGCAGACTCTGCGGACAATTGCGTATCGCGCAGTTGTACAAAGAAGGCCAACGCTTCACGGTATGGCCTTTGCGTGTCACCTACCAGCCAATAGCCAATGGGCAAGAGTCTGATCAGACCGGCAACAGCCAAGTACTCGTCTGGGCTCCCAAGTCCATCTTCAAACACGCCGTTCACCGCAATCATCTGCGCCGCCTTATGCGCGAAGCATACCGACAGCATCAAGAAATATTAGCCAAGAGCCATTATATAATTGCTTTTAACTATATAGATAAGGAAGAACTGTCGTACGCCGTCATCGAAAAAGCAATGGTTAAGGCATTGAACAAAATCACTAATCATCAATGAGCAATGACCAATCTCCAATATCCAATGACCAATGGAAGATTTTTGTAAGAAAATTCTTCCTCCTCCCTGTCTATTTCTACCGGGTCTTTATCTCGCCGCTGACACCTCCAGCTTGCCGCTTTACTCCGACATGCAGCCAGTATATGGTCGAAGCCGTGCTCAAATACGGTATCTTCAAAGGAGGCTGGCTCGGCATCAAACGGATATGCCGCTGCCATCCATGGGGCGGCTCCGGATATGACCCGGTACCTTAAAAGCAATTTGAAATTTGGAACTATATGCGAATTGATATCATCACATGTTGCCCGGAATTGTTGGAATCTCCACTCAACCATTCTATCATTCAGCGCGCGAAGGACAAGGGCCTTTGTGAGATTTACGTACATAACTTACGCGACTGGACGCTTGACAAGCACCGCAAAGTAGATGACTACGCCTTCGGATTCGGTGCCGGCATGGTGCTGCAGATTGAGCCCATCGACCGCTGTATCTCACAACTTACCTCCGAACGTCATTACGACGAGATCATCTTCACCGCTCCCGACGGAGATCGCTTTGACCAGAAAGCGGCGAATATGTTATCTCTCAAGGAGAATATCATCATCCTATGCGGACATTACAAAGGCGTGGACCAACGCGTGCGTGACCATCTGATCACTCGTGAGTACAGTATCGGCGATTTTGTGCTTACTGGTGGAGAGATGCCAGCAGCTATCATGACCGATGCCATCGTGCGGCTTCTACCCGGTGCCCTGGGCGATATTGAGTCGGCACTGAACGACTCTTTCCAGGATGGACTGCTTGAAGCTGGTGTTTATACCCGTCCGGCGGAGTACAAAGGATGGAAAGTGCCGGACATTCTGCTGAGTGGTCACCAAGCAAAGATAGAAGAATGGATGTATGAGCAGTCCTTGGCTCATACGAAAGAACGGCGACCGGACCTTTTGGATGTAATTTTGTAAACCGAATGTTGCAATTTTATGTTTTTTAGCATTTTATTTGCAAATTATTTGGTCATATCGTCAAAAAGCAGTACTTTTGCACCGTGTTTTTCATGGTATTAGATTTAAGGTTAAGTAAAAAGATTGGGATGTCGGGAGACATCCTTCTTTGTTTTATGTAGGTTTCCTTCTTTTTTATTTGCGTATTCCAAATATTTTTTGTAATTTTGCAGCGCAAATCGATAATCGAAAATCTTTCATCGAAAATCGGAAAAACATGGAAACACGTATTTCAGTTATCGGCGGCTCCAATGTCGATTTATCGGCTACACTCAACGATGCCTTTATCGCCGCAGACTCCAATCCCGGCCATATCGATATCGGCTACGGCGGAGTAGCGCGTAATATCGCGCATAATCTTTCTCTGCTGGGTGCCCAAACGGAATTGCTTACCATCTTCGGCGGAGATCTTTTCGGCGGTTTATTGCATGATTACTGCCGTCAGCAGGGGATAGACGTGCATCTGTCTGACCGCATATCCTCTTTGCGCTCAGGCGTGTATCTATGTATCAACAACCACGGCGGAGAGATGATTGCCGCAGTGGCGGATACGGAAGCTATCCGGGCTATTACTCCCGAATGGTTAGCCAAACGCATAGGAGAGATCAACCTGTCAGATTTTGTTGTGGCAGATACCAATATTACGGAAGATGCTATTCGCTATCTCATGGAAAATGTCACGTCTCCCTTGTTCATTGACGGTGTGAGCACGACGAAAGCACACCGGGTTGTGAATGCATTGAAAAAATGCAAACTACCCTATCTGCATACCATCAAGTTTAATCTCAAAGAAGCTCTCGCCGTTACCAATACCACCACCTATGCCGAAGCGGCGCAACAGTTACTTAATTTAGGGGTGGCGAACGTATATATTACCCTTGGCAGTGACGGTGTCTATTGCCGTAATGCGGCCGAAGAATGGCTTTTCCCCAGTATCCCGGGCGATGTTGTTAACACCACCGGTGCCGGAGATGCATTTTTAGCCGGTGCCGTCTTTGCGCATGCCAAAGGCATCGACTTCCCTCAAACCGCCCAATACGGACTCATGGCAGCGCGGGCAACACTGATGAGCCCCAAAGCCGTTAACCCTGATATCGCTAATATTTTATTATAATGAATAAATATCTCTCTATCTCGCCGGAGGTGCAGGAAGCACTGAAGGCCGGCAAGCCGGTAGTCGCTTTGGAATCGACCATTATCAGTCACGGCATGCCTTATCCACAAAACGTAGAAACCGCTTTACGCGTAGAGCAAACTATTCGTGACAACGGTGCCTTACCGGCTACTATTGCTATCATCGGTGGCAAATTGAAAGCGGGTTGTACACCGGAGGAGATCGAATACCTGGGAAAGAAAGGTCAGGCGGTCATCAAGGCTTCGCGGCGTGATCTGCCGGTTCTTTTGGCGCGCGGCGAAGACGGCGCTACGACGGTAACGACCACCATGATGATTGCCGCCATGGCCGGTATTCATGTCTTCGCCACAGGCGGTATCGGAGGCGTACACAGAGGCGCTCAACAGACATTCGATATCTCTGCCGACCTGGAGGAACTGGCACAAACGCCCGTTATGGTCATCTGCGCCGGTGCCAAATCGATTCTGGACTTAGGCCTGACCTTGGAATATCTGGAGACCAAAGGGGTACCTGTCATCGGCTATGGTACAGACGAACTGCCGGCCTTCTACACTCGCCACAGCGGCTTCGGTGTAGATTACCGCATTGATACGCCGGAAGAGTTGGCGGCTGCTTTTAAGGCGAAAATGGATTGCGGTCTGAAAGGCGGTATGCTGGTTACCAATCCTATTCCGGAGCAGTTCTCCATGCCTGCGGATGTCATCAACTCCGCCATTGAGCAAGCCCTCGCAGAAGCCGACAAAAAAGGCGTGCACGGTAAACAATGCACACCTTTCTTATTAGCTAAAGTGAAAGATTTGACAGGCGGTGACAGTCTCGCTGCGAACATCCAACTGGTGCTCAACAACGCCCGCTTAGCCGCTCTTACAGCTGCAGCTTTAGCCTCGAAACTTTAGCCGTTAGCCATTATCCTTTCTCAACAGCCTCGGCAATGGAGTTGGCAATAATAGCCATCTCCTCTGCCGGCAGGCTCAGTTTCGGATTACTGAAAAGCATGTCCTTCTCAGAGTTGAGCGGAACGAGATGCACATGCACATGGTTAACCTCCATGCCCAGCACCGCTACGCCTACGCGTTTGCAGCCAGTAGCCGCCTTCAGACCTTTCGCAACACGTTTGGCAAAACGCATCAGACTCTCGTATTGCTCGTCCGTCAGGTCAAACAGATAATCACTCTCGGGTTCCGGCAGTTTCGGAATCACCAGCGTATGCCCTTTTACCAACGGATTGATATCCAGGAACGCATAATTCTTTTCATCTTCAGCTACCTTGTAGCTTGGAATTTCACCTTTGATGATACGCGTGAAGATTGTCATAGACTGATTTCTAATATTTCGTACTCCATAAGTCCGGCGGGAACCTGTACTTGCGCCACTTCGCCCACTTTCTTTCCCATCAAGCCTTTGGCTATCGGAGTAGTCACGGAAATCTTTCCTTCCATCGAGTTAGCTTCTCCCTCGGTTACCAACTGATAGGTTTTCTCCTTACCCGTATTACGCACGCGAACGCGCACTTTGGTGAGGATCTGCACCTCATCGGTCTTGATATCACTGGTATCCAGCACGCGCGCTTCCATCAGTTTCGCTTTGATGTGCGCAATCTTACTTTCAAGAATACCTTGTTCTTCTTTTGCGGCATCATACTCCGCATTCTCACTCAAATCGCCTTTCTCACGCGCCTCCGCGATCGCGGCAATCACACGTGGGCGCTCTACAGTCTCCAAAAACTGGAGCTCCTCTTTCAATTTTTGCAGACCTTCTTCGGTCATGTACGTTACTGCCATATCTCTAATTATTAATATTTTCGATTCAATATCTCGCTCGCTATTATCGCTTTGCGAACTTCCTCTGCATCCGTCAAATCCGGCACTACAGGGTCATTTGTCATTCGTTCCTTCTCCATAAAAAAATAAGGGATATGCCCTTTTTTTCGTTTTTTGTTAAAAGTAATAGGAAACTTCACAGCCTCCTATTACCATTAAACCTAAACCTTAACTATGAAAATTTATTTGTTTTCGATGCAAAAGTACTGCTTTTATTTGATATGACCAAATTTTTGAGCAAAAAAATGTATATTTTGCTCATTTTTACGCAATTTTGCCTCTTAATGTGGCCGCAGTGGCTTCTAAAACCTGTATTTTGACGATATCTCCTATCTTTTGGTCAGTCCGTGGGAATACGACTGTCTTATATTGTTCGGTACGTCCAAACATATCCTGATGACTCCGTTTGGAAAATCCCTCCACGAGCACATCCACCACTTTTCCGATCTCCCGCTGATTGGACTCGAGTGACAGTTGCGTCTGAAGCGCAATGATCTCATTGAGGCGGCGCACTTTCTCTTCTTCCGGAATATTATCCGGCAAATGCTTATGCGCATACGTACCCGGTCGCTCGGAGTATTTGAACATGAAGGCACTATCAAACCCTACTTCACGCATCAGGCTGAGAGTCTGCGCATGATCTTCCAAAGTCTCATCATGGAAGCCGCAGAAAATATCCGTACTGATAGCCGCAGTCGGTAATATGCGGCGAATAGCGGCAATACGGTCCAGATACCATTCGCGCGTATATTTGCGATTCATGAGTTTCAATATGTGGTTGGACCCCGACTGAACAGCAAGATGGATGAACTTACAGAGGTTCTTATGACGGCTGATTGCCTCCAGCGTCTTATCGGACATGTCCTTGGGATGACTGGTGGTAAAGCGAATACGCATATCGGGCACGGCATCTGCCACTATTTCCAATAAATCGGCAAAATCAACTACCGAACCGTCCTCACGCACAAAGCGATAGGAATTGACATTTTGTCCGAGCAACGTGACCTCTTTATAGCCATTTGTCTGCAAGTCCCTTACTTCATTCAGTATCGATTCGACATCCCGGCTTCGTTCGCGACCGCGCGTATAGGGCACAACACAATACGAACAGAAATTATTGCACCCGCGCATGATGGACACAAATCCGCTTATCGAACGACCGATACGTGCCGGGATAATCTGACGGTAGGTCTCGGAGGTACTAAGCTCCACATTCATCGCCTTATGTCCCTGTTCACACTGCGCCAGCAGATTCGGGATATCCAGATAGGCATCCGGTCCTGCCACGAAATCCACTCCGAAGGTATCCATCAGTTCCTGCCCCATCCGCTCGGCCATGCAACCGATAACGCCAATAATCGGTTGCCGATTATCGATTTGAGATTTTAGATTTGAGATTTTAGATTTTCTATTTCTCAAAAGTGCTTTCAGTTCGCGGAGACGGGCACCTACTTTCTGCTCCGCATTGTCACGGATAGAACAGGTATTCAAAATGATGATATCCGCGTCCTGCCATTGGTCCGTCAACTCAGCATCCGTAGTTTGCATAATCGCAGCAACCACCTCACTGTCCGCGACGTTCATTTGGCAACCGTATGTCTCAATATAAAATTTTTTATTCATTTTTCTTGCATATATCAAAAAAAAGCAGTAATTTTGCACCCGCTTTTGGATAAAAGTGTTCGGGAAGTGGCGCAGCCCGGTAGCGCAACGGTCTGGGGGACCGGAGGTCGCGTGTTCGAATCACGTCTTCCCGACAAGAACAATTTCGACTATTTCCCCACTAAAGGCAGGTTTACTTCGGTAACTGCCTTTAATTGTATCTGCTGCAGGACGGCTTTCATATCCGCATTCTTTTGGATCATATCCATCCACCACTCAGCTTCGTCCATATCTGCAAAGCCGCTCACCCGCAATGCACATCCGTCGCCGAAGACGGGCATCTTCTGCAGGTCAAAGTCACGAATAAGGAACTGGCTGAAATTGAACAGAGCTACTTCGTATAACAATTCATTCAAAGCCTCTTCATCCGCCGTAGGCATAATAAGCAATACTACGGACGGTTGTTTGCGGTCTTCGCTCCATTGTTGTTCCTGCTCCTGACTGTCTTGGGTTTGCTCCACCTCTGCCTGCTCTCGCGCCTCAGCCAAAGAACCGGTAGAACCACCCTTCTGACTCTCCATACCTTGCCCCATCATCGCGAGCATATCTTTCGACATGGCTCCCAACTCCGTCTCCCCGTATTTTTCGACGATGGACCGTAATTCCGTGATAAATGCCTCCTGTCCTTCCGTGCGTGCGACAGCTACAGCATTCAAGAAGAGGAATCGGGGCATAAGCCGGCTCTGCGGGAACTCTTGCTCTGCATATTGCTTATTCTCTTTTACCGTAGTGTATTCACCCTTCGTATAGGCCGTATAGGTCTTGGCATAAAGAGAATCCTGCTCTTCCAGCATACGCAGCATTCGCGCTATATACGCCTCGTCATGACGCAACGCCCGTAAACGCTGTTCCTCATATATATCCGCAAGAACCGGATGGTTCGGGAAGCGTTTCTCCAACTCGCGCAAGGTCTCTTCGGCGAGCGGTTCATCCTCTACCTTATCGCGATAGATATAATAAAGCGCCACCATCGCCTCGCGCCACAGGCTGTCAGAGGCTGCGTAATCAGCCGGCGTACGAGGAATCTGCTGAAGGTAATACTCGGGCTTGTGGGTATCTGTTTCTATAGCAGCCGGACGACGGATGGAATCGGAAGCCATAGCCGTCGAATCCGTTCCCTCACCCTCGTATGATTCGTCATCAAAAGTGGCCATCACTTGCTTGTTCTGTCTTCTCCAGTTATCCTCCAATTTACGCGTACCCCACCGGCGCAACCATTCCTGCTGTCCCTGTTTGACCAATTGGGGATTGTAGAAATACCATTCGCCCTTTTGCGAATTACTTCCGCCTAACATATTCCGTGTATCCACACTGCGCAGGTTCCTTCCTCCGAGCGCCAATTCGCGCTCTTCCTGTGCCTGATTGACCGAATCGGATTTCTCGCGTGAAATCAAATCCGCGATGATACGATCGACAATCGCACGCTGCTCTTCTTCGGACATATGGCTCAAGCGCTGCAAAGAATCCTGGAGTTGGGCCTGGTCGTATGCCGCAATCAACTCATCCAATACCTCTGATCGTTTCTGCAACTCCGGATAGCGGCTGTCTTCCGACGACATAATGGTTACCGCTTCACGGTAACATGGCTGCGCTTTCGCATAGGCGCGCTTCTCATAATAGATATCTCCGGCACGAATAAGTACAGCCACTTTGGCCGGTCCTGGCTGGGTGGATTCCGCAATCGCCTTCTCATACATCTCCAGAGCAGACGCCGTATCCTGCTGCGCAAGGTAAATATTACCCATCGCCCCGTAAATCTGGTCGAGTTTGTCTTTGTATTTGGATTGTTTTGTCATGATCCGCAGCTGACGTAGCGAATTCTTTCCTCCCAATTCGGCAATACGCAGACGCGCATTGAACTCCATCTCCACAGGAGGAGCCATACGGATCACAGACTTGTAGGAATTAACGGCTTCTTCCTTTTTTCCGGCTTGCTCGTACAATTGGCCTAAGACATAGGCAAAACGCGGCCGATAGACGGTACGCTTCTCATAAGGAATAGCAATCTTGACAAAAGGAATGGCTGCATTATACTGCTTGCCATGCAGCAACACATCCGCCTTGACGGCAGCATACAGACGTGCATGTTTCTTGCTTAACGCATCTATATTGACGCGGTTGAGCATATCTTCCGCCTCATATTGCCAGTCTGTTTCGGCATACGCGCGGGCTATCCATAACTGCGCCTGGGCAATCATGTCCGGATCATTCTGGTAGTGATTGATAATATATTTCATCGTACTCACAGCACCCAGGAAATCTCCTTTGTGAAATTCGGCTTCTCCTAGGCGAATCCACGCCAACCCCATTTGGGAGTTGAACTCTTCGGATTGAAGCCATAGTTTGTATTTGGGATCTTTTGCTTTCTTCGGATTACGTTTCGGTTTAGCTTTGATAGAATGCAACTTGATGCATTTGCGGCATTTCTCAATGGTCTTGTCCATTTGAGACGCCGCTGATTCAGCCGCCTGATGATTGCTCACAGGATACAGATACAGTACCTGCGTATAATCATCAGTATTGGCATCACGAATGGCTTTCAAGCCTTCCTCATATGCGATATTCCCATTGTAGAGAATATTGTATTTTACTTTCGTTTGATGGAACGAACGAGTCGCCCATGTGTTTTTCTGGGTAGAGCATGAAGAGAGAATCATCACTAGGATGATGATATTAAAAATTTGATATTTGAGATTTGATATTCTCATTTCAGTCCCTTCACATGACTCTGTGCGGCAATAAATTCTTTCAAATAGTAGGGTTCGTAATATGCCAGATCAACCGATCCTCGATTTTCGATTATAGAGTTTCGATTTTCGGCTAATATGCCGACGTATTTCGCTTCGGGCACAATATTCGGGATATAATGCCAGTTAGGTTTCGTAAATATCTTCGAGCATTTCTCTGCGCCATCGCCGAAGTAATAGACCGTTTGGCCTCCGGCATACAGACTCTCCTCGTTTTCGATGATGACAGCCTTAGCTCCTTCGTCATTCAACCATTCACCATTCACCATTACGGAAGTATAGACCTCCATTCTTCTGGCATCAATCATCGGGCATAAACGGTCTGTACTCTGTATCATGCTCTCTGTACTCTTTACGGCTTCGCATAGCACGTCAAGCGTGGGCACAGGAATAAGCGGTATACCTAGTCCATAGCATATTCCCTTTGCGGTACTGGTTCCGATACGCAGTCCGGTATAACTGCCGGGACCTTCAGAAAGGGCCACCGCATCGAAGGTCATTTTGTTTTCCATTGCCTCCTGAAGCAATTGCTCTATATACAGAGGCAGCAACCGTGCATGGTTGCTTCCTTCGTAATTGATACATTGTTTGAACGGCTCGCCATCCTTGCAGATGGCGGCCGAACAAACCGATGTACTAGTTTCGATACATAGTATCGTCATAAACGTATTAGAACAACTTCGCGTCCTTCATTTGTTTCTTCTTCGGGAAGTTGAAATGGTAAGCCAGTTTCACACCCGCATCGAAGTAACCGAGTTTGTTCGCATACGTCTTCGTAGCAGAGAGTACTTCCACTTGTGCAGAAGAAGAACCAGCCGGCGGAGTAACCTGAATCAGCGGATCAGTAGAGGTGCTACCGTTCTTGAACGTACTGAATACACAGTAGTTGCCGTAAACACCCAAGCCCAGAGAGTTACCGCTCTTCAGGATCCACTCATAACCGAGTTCAGCACCCAACATAAGGTTAAATGCAAACTGGTTACCGTTGTCTGTACCCTTGGTCTTGTAATCGGACTCAGCCAACTTACCGGTGATTTCCTCATTGGTTACGTGAACACCTGTCTCCTTGAAATAGGCATCGATATAGGTATTCTTGTTGTTGCTGATAGTCTGATTATACGGCGTATAAACCGGCAACATGAAGCGCGGACCGATATTGAAGAAGAATCCACTTTCATGAATCAAGGAGAACATCAACGGAATCTCCAATTGGAGCTGACCGTCATTCTCTTTGATTTCGTCTGCATGAATCCTGTAATCCACACGCATCTGGTTCGTTGCATCGCCGTCGGGTACATCCTTCAGATCCGAATCCACTCCGGCTTTCATGCCGCTGGCAGAATAGCCGATAGACAGACCGGTAAGGATACCAAGATCCACAGGACGACCGTCTTTGGTCCAATAGTGTGCATACTGGAGATCGAGCAAAGCGTCATATCCGCACATCCAGTTACCCATATTAACATTATGCAAGAGTGCGGAAGCACCGCCGCGTACACCAATCGTAAAGCGGTCGTATCCATGACGGAATTTCTGCTGTGACTTCACCGAGTCACCTTTCGCAGCTTCGTGAAGCACGCTGCTGGAAACAGCCGTGTCCTGAACAGTCTGCTGTACTTCCGTGGATTGTGAAGCAACTGTATCTGCTTCCACCGGTTGAGGCTCTGTGCTCTTAACCGTGTCCACCGGAGCTACTTCTTGTTGCTGTTGCTCCTGCTGCTGAGCCTGTTGCTGCTGTTGAGCCTCAGTCTCATTTTTAGCAGCTTCTTCTTGAGCAGCTTTTTCAGCGGCTGCTTTAGCAGCGGCAGCAGCCTTGGCTTTCTCTGCTGCCTCAGGGTCTACCGGAGTTAAGCACTCCTCGCATACCCATGACATAATCGTATGCAACAGCACACCTTCAGGGAAGCGCTTGGTTCCGAGCTGAATCACCGTATGCTCTTTATCATAAACCCATGTAGAGGGTTTTTCGCCCGTCAGATACTTCTGGCAATCCGGATTAATCCGAACTTTGTCACCTTTGGAAACACTCCATTGGTGCGGTTGCGCGGGCTCTGCAGCCTGCTGTGCCGACATAGTCGACACAACAGATGCACTTATCAGGGTGGCTGCAATCAGAATTGATTTAATAGTCTTCATTGTGCTACCTCCTATTCTTATTTAACAATATAACGTAAGGTTGAATGCAAATCCTCATTGCGCAACTCAACGAGATAGAATCCGTGCTCAACAGCAGCCTTGATTACGAAGGACTCTTCACCGCTAACGGTGTATGTCTCGCGAACCAGACCTTCAGTTGTGTAAACGCGGATGGTTGTCTCTTGCTCAGGATTGAGGTTCACTACACGGATGCTCTCGCCCGGACGAGCCAGGTTCGGAATCAGCATCGGAGCCGCATTAGCCGGCTTGGTGCAATCGAGCAGTTCCGTGTAACCCATCTGCGGACACGCCGTAGCGGAAACAGCAGGAATCTCAATCTTCGCGAAGTAAACGCCTACGAGCGGTTCACCCGGATTCTTTCCATTCGTGATATAATAGCCCTTAGCTCCTTCTTCCTCCGTTACTTTCTTCGGATTAGGATCGGTGAGGGTCTCCATACGGTACCATTCTACCTCCGTAGAAATCTGGTTTGCTTCCAGCTCTGCCAGATTCCAACCGGTGGAGTCTTGGATAGCCAGACGGTTGATCATCAACAGGCGGTTGCCATACTTCGCAACTGCAGGCAGTTTGAATACAGCCGGAACCTTAACATCCACCTCAATGGTCACACTACTGTCACAGCCATTCACAGTCTTGAACAGACGGGTATAATAACCGGACTGGTTGTAGGACTTAACGCTGTCACCCCAGTTGTAGGTTACAATATTACAAGCCGACAATGCCGGTTTAACGGTATCCTTGTAACTCTTCGCGATGGTAAGATCAAGCGTCAGAATACTGTCGCACAAGCCGCTCGCAGTCGGAATTGTATCATAATACTTTCCGGTGGTGTCATAGAGATTGCCTCTCCAGCGGAAGGTATCACAAGCGAGTTCTTTCACTGCGGTCGGAACAACCGGCGTGAGGGTCAGGTTCAGATAGAAGACACTGTCGCAAATACTTCCACCACCCGGTTTCTTGTATTCAACACCCGTCTGGTTGGTGGTGTATGTCTTACCGTCAATCCAGGTGAAGGAAGCCTTGCACAGAGTGGTATCCACCGTAACGGTGTCAGAACATCCCTGGCCTTTATAAGCAATCACCAGTTTCAATACATATACGGTATCACACTCGCCGTTGCGTCCCGGTACCACAAACTGGTCTTCACCCATAGTTCCCTGATACGACGGAGTCTCTTTATATGTAGAGTCATTTATCGCCCAATGATAGGTATCATTCCAGATAGTATCGTTATTAGCCGGATTAGCATGCGTAGTATCAGCCTTGAGAGGCAGATTGATGATAAGGTCAAGAACCATATTCTTCGTCAAGACTGTAGTGGCATCAATTGCATAAACATTGACTGCTACCGTATCTTTACAAGTTTTGGTATAAACCGTTCCGGGGTTCAGATCCCAAGTATAACTTGTACAAGCCGTTACTTGATTTACGAAGAACGGAGTATTGAGATATACATCGCTGGTCAACGTGTCACCGCACTCGGTAATCACATTATAGCGGAGTGCTATCACTGCTGTATCCAGAGGAGTTGCCGGTATGTCCTGCCAATCGGGTTCTCCGGTTGGTTTCGGACCAAATACGTATTCCCATTTGATACTATCGGTTCCTTCGATGGCCTTGATGGTCGAGTCTGCCGCAGCCAGGAACTTATTATACAGTTCATTGGTAGCTGCTGTGCAATCCAATACCGTACCCTTGGCAATAACAGGAATATTCGTCAGCGAATCAATCTTGATCAGCTTCGGATCTTTCAACTGTTTAACGTCATAATAGGTCTGAATGATATGATATTCCACTTTAGCCTTATCAATCGAATCGGTATATACCGTCCAAGTGCTATCCTGATTGATGGTACGAATGGTATCTGCTACATCCGTAAAGGTATACGGCATACAAACATGCATACGAATCGTATCATAGAGGGTATCCGGAACGATTGCATCTACAATTTCTGCCCACAGATAGGTAGTCGAATCAGAATAGTACTTAATCTGGAATCCACCCCATCCCCAAGTTTGGAGCAGTTTACGCTCGATAATCTTGATGGTATCGGTAACGACATTACGTGATACGGAACCGAGTTCCTTGCCGCTACAATCCTCTTCAAGGATAACAGCCTTCACATCGGTTGCACCCTTCGACCAGTTTTCCATATGGAGCAACAGGTCTTTTCCTTCCGGAACCATGGTGCTATCCAACT
Source organism: Paludibacteraceae bacterium (assembly GCA_017478035.1). GTDB lineage: Bacteria > Bacteroidota > Bacteroidia > Bacteroidales > Paludibacteraceae > Colicola. Next base: position 26,284 of record JAFVHA010000052.1, read on the forward strand.
GAACATGTACCCAAGCGGTATCCTTAGCCGGGTTCACATAACCGTGATGCCAGTCGAATCTCATCGGGTTCAAACACTTATCACCCGTTAATTGCGGCGTATTAAGACGGAGTTTAACCGGATTATCGGTCTTCACGCGGAAGTAAACAGCCACGTGCTCTTTGGTAACATAACGATGAAGGAGACTATCGATGAACGCATCCTCGAAACTCGAGATATCAATCTTACGTCCTCCAATCTTGCTACTTGCTTTATCAAGAGCCTTGTTGAGCAGATCCTTCAGCGGTTTTTCGCCCTTACGAGCCGTACCGCTTCTATTAATCGTACGCTTGCGCACTGGAACCTTATAAGTAAGCGTATCCTGGAGTGTCGCCGTTACCTCAACCGTAGCAGGAGCGTTGTTTTCCAATTCATACTCCAACGTACTGCCATCGGTGTAGATAAAGTTCTTCACCAATTTACCCTCAAGGTTATTATAGTGTACATATTGTGCACAAGCCACGAACCACATAGCGGTATCCTTCGGCAGATAGTACTCTACATTCGGAACAACCAACTTAGCTTTCAACTGTGCGGAATCCACGTCAGCTGTTGCATAATTGGAGAAGCTGGACGAAGCTACCAACGAATCGGTAGTGGTGACCTTGATGTAGAATTCAACGCTATCTACGGCGTAAACGATTTGCGCCGGGATATTATGTGATCTGCTTTCGCCTTTCTTGATGGTACGTGAAGCATGCTTGGTGGTATAGTATTCAATCAACTCCGTCTCAGACAACAGACCTTCATAAACTTCTATATCCACTTTCGCATCGCCCTTACCGGCGTTCTTAGCCATTACATTCAGACTCTTGCCGAACAAGGTCTTATCCTTCTTGAGGTCAGCCGTATTCAGTTTATACCATGCAAAGGTCTTCGGAGCCTGGGTATAGGTCTTCCCCATCTCGAGAGGCAGTGCATCGTATCTGGAGTTACCGGTAAATGCCTTCACAAGCTCAGCCTTGAAGGTGAAGTTACCCGAACCCGGCTTACGTGTAACACGCAAGATGATCGAGTCTTTCTTCGGGTTTTCTTTTGTTCCCAGAATCTGCTCGAAAGTGCTGGCCGGAACGGTATCAGAGAAGTGCTGGCCTGCTTTGAGGTTTTGGCTCTTGCTCATCATATCCTTTACAATCGGGAAGGCATATGCAACCTCTGCCTTAACTGTAGTAGCGGTTGTTCCCAAGTTCGTCACATGTGCTACCGGTTTCTGTTTCTCGGTCATATTACGAACTTTATCAATCTCGGACTTCGGAATGATGTACCAAGCGGTATCGGTTGTTTGCGTATAGTCCACATCCCATTGCAACGGAATAAGCGTAATACCGTCTGCCTTGATGGTATCAAACGGCTGAACAGTCAAGGTGTCTGCCCAGAAACGGAGAGCAGTAGTACCTTGGAGATTCAGGTAAACAATGCTATCGGAGAGTGTCTCAAACGTGCTATTACGTACCGTCACTTTCTTCTCCTCTTTAGCTGCGAGACTGAAGTCTTTTACAGAAGGAGCCTCGCTGATAGGACAACTGTAAGCGATCTGGAGTACACCTTTGCACTTCGCATTATCCTTATTCAGAAGATGCAGAACAAGGTTATTACCTTTTTTCATTACGTCGCGCAAGTCAACGGAGTACCACAAGTTAGCGTTAGCTGCCTGCGAATTACCGGAAACCCAGTTGAACGGGATAGCGGATGAGCAGCTCGTACCGGCTTCCTCTTCGGTCAAACGAACCTGGACATGAATCTCCTGCGTGGAAGTAACCTTGAGGTAAACCTCCGGTTCAGAGATATTCTCAAACATGTTACGCGATATCTGCCTGCTATATGATCCATTGGCAGCAATCGTAATAGAACGTTGCTCATTCTTCAATGTATCCGGACAAGCGAGCGACAACTCGGCTGTCACCTTAGCCGCAGCATCCGAACTCAGGTTCTGAACGAATACAGTCGGGAACTTAGCGGACATTTTTTTAACCTGCTGCATGTCAATCTTATACCAAACAGTGGTATCTTTCTTTTGACGCACACCATTCGTCCAATCGAACTCAGCGGCAGTCTCCAGTACGCACGATACCTCCGTAGCCGGTTTCTTCTTAGCCGGAATAGTGTCAGCCCAGAAGCGTATATCCTGACTGGTCTCCAAACCAATCCAAATGGTATCGGATAGCATTGCGTATGTCGAATAGGATATGCGACGAGTGGACGGGGTTGCCTTCGCAGCAATCGTACGGGTCATTTCCTGTACATCGATATACGGGCAGGAGAAAGCCATCATAGCCTTCACGGTAGCCGATGATTCACCTAAGTTCATCAGGTTCACCTCGATATCCATAAAGTTATCACGCGCCTCCGTTACATCAACCGCATACCATTGGGTGGTACGAGCCTCTTGCTTATGACCTTCATGCCAGTTAAAGTCGATGTTGGTCTTACAAGCCTTACCCTCACGTACATGTTTGAAACGTCCGTTGAGGCGAATGCTATCGCCCTGTACGGTGGTCAGCAGATAGATGTACTTCACATCGTCTCCCAGACCGTCTAGCATGTTCTTTTTGTACACAACAACCTCTTCCTGTCCCGGAGCGAGTTCATACTCTGCATTACTGGTACCGTAAGCCGGAACTTGGAACGCCATCTTCACCGTCACTTTCACGGGAATAGTACCTACGTTACGGTAAGTGAACTCCGGTTCATACTTCGCTGTGTCACGCATTTCCTTGACATCCAATCGGTAGAGAGTGGTGGTACCCGCAGCAATCGGCGTCGAAGATTCAACGTGCAGGTCGGTGTAGGTCATGGTAGCCGGAATCACAGGATTTGTCGGTTGTTTCACCTTCTCTACCTTGATGGTAACAGGCGACTCGACATTCTCAATACCGAAATAGAGTTCATCGGGTTGCACACTGTTAATCATCGCACGCGGAATGGTATCAACCAATACCTCCCCCGGTGCCATGTCATACTCGCGTCTTGTCATACCGGACGACGGACAATCAAGCGACTGACCCACTTTCAGGTTCACTCTCTTCGTGCCCACGTTGGTAATGGTGATCTTGGCATCCTGGTCGGTAGCGTTCTTAATGGGCTTCAAGCTCACTTTCCACCAAGCCGAATAGGTCGGGTCTTGTTGAATCGGAGTGTCCCATTTGAGTTCACGAGCATCCTTACAAGACTCATCCAAGTCCTCGGTCTCATAAACTTTTGCACTCAGTTTAACCACACCCGTAACGTACATTTGCAAGTAAAGTTCCTTTTGTCTGAGGCGAACCAGTGCAGCAGCATTGGCAGTGTACGTTTTGTACTGCCGCGCAGCGATGGTGTAGTCTTTCGACACACCTTCACCGGCAATCTCAGCCGTCATCTTTACATCAACGGAATTACCAACCACGTTACTCGGGTTTGTCAGATAAAGGGTCAAAGAGGGATTGTCTTCCTCGTAGAGAGGAGCCAGATCCACACGATACCAACGCCACCTGTTGAGCGAGTCAGCCGGCACCGTAATTCCCTTGTCCCAATCAAATTCCTTGGCATTTGCCTTGTTACTACCATCGCCCGTTCCGATAGCCATCGCACTGACGGTCATCAAAGCAGCCATGGTAAGCAAGAATAATTTCTTCATGTAAATTGATTGTTTAGTTAATAAAAAATTACGTTAATTGTTTGTTTTTGGTTGTTCTTGTCCAAAGACATTGTATTTGCGGTCATCAATGATGATAAATAATTGCCCGTTTTGGAGGTATTTACAACTCCTCCTGTCACTATGTCCCACATAGTCAACCCCTTGTGTCGGTTCTGGCGCTACCGTCACTTGCACGATACGGGAACAAGTACCGGCCTTTTTAATTTCCACGGTATAATCACCATAAGCGTTAAAAATAGTATTGGACGGCTTATAGATATAGCCGCGTGCCAATTCGGATTGCGTCACATAAACCGTATCGAATTCCAAGGTCGGCCGGGTGAACGTGAAAGTCACTTCGCGAGTGGTCAGCGTATCCCGATTCACCCAAATAGTATCAACGAAGGAGGTATCGTTGGTATAGGTTCTGAAATCCTGAACGAAAGATTTGCCATAGCAAGCGTTTTTATTCACCGGCTCCAAAGCCACCTCTGCGTACTTGGGGTTATTATGAACAAACACCCGTCCCGTATATCCTTTCGCATGAGTGACATGCAACCAGAGCGAACGTTTGGCCATGCGGGCATTGACCAGTTGCGCGGAATCCGGCTGATACACATGAATGGAGTCGGACAACCGGGCGCGTCCAATCTCCTCGCCCGAACAACTATCCAGCGTCAACCAGATCTCGCAAGGCTTGTTCTGTTTTTGTTTCCAACGAACAAACGACTTGCCGGAAGACGCAATGGAACTCCACTCCATACGGTACACATTCTCCTCTTTGTCGCATACATACGTCATGCCGACACGCAGCGGCAACGGATCCTCGCATTTCGACTCCGGTCCCTGATCATACGGATAGCAGTACACTCTACCGGAATCGCCCCTGTTGGGATAGATGCGAATATGGGGCGTCAGTTCTTTGGCCATCAACTTCGCCTGCTCATCCATAGCCGCCAACTTGGCATTAATCTTCTCCACATCCATGTCACACATCTGGTTCGGACCAACGGTAAGAGTAAAAGTAGGCACTTTGCTGAAACAAAAAGCAAAGACCTCCATTGTCACAGAGCTCTTGGAGAACCAATAAGCAGATATACCCTGCAGCAAATCATCCATAGTAGCCGTGTACCAAACCGTATCTTTAACCATTGCTTCCACAGGGAAGGAGAATGCAATCGATGCCTCCTTGCAGGGGCAGTAGAAATAAGGCAACTCCAGTGCCTGTTGCACCATCTCGCAAGAATCGGACCATGCTGGAGCATAGACCGGAGCCGGTTGCGCATGAGTAACTGTCGCTATTACGAGTAGTACTATGCCGAAGATTAATTTTTTCATTGATTGTTTGTTAAGTAAGTAGTTTGTTTATTTATCTGATTTTCTGCCCGAGCGGCGTATATACCGCATCCCCACGGAGGATAAGCACCTGTCCGTTCTCAATGCGCTTAACCGCTTTTTGAGCACCGGCCTCTACAGCTTCAAGGGCGGTCGGGTATTCGTTGTTGTATATCTCACCGCAACGGAAACGTATCTGTACCGCCAAGACGCCCGCCGGAACCCATTGCGGAGCAGACTCTACCACCACAGGCTTATAGCCGGTAGCCGTATTTTCGGAAACACTCCAGTTGATGGTTTCAATCGGCGTAAGCGGATCGACATAATGGGCAAAGAAAGCAGCCTCAGCACCGTTCAAATCCAACAGCATACGTCCTGCTTCTTTCTGCTTCGTTGCATTGGCCATCACATCGTCCCACAACAAGGCCGGGGATTCGAACGTATATAACCTGTAATTGCGTACATGCTCTTCATCCACCTGCTCGTCATGTTCGGTATTGAAACCGCGACAGAAATAGACGGTTTCGTATTGTACCACATGGCTCTTAATGGTAATACGAAGAGTGATAATAGAGTCACAGCCGGCGGCATTCGTTGTCTTCTCCTCATACTCTCCCGACTCGGTATAGGTCTTGCCCTGCGGCGAGGTATAAGAGTCATATTCAGAGACAGTGACGGTCTCGTAAGTTGTATGATTGATAGTCAGTTCAACGGTCTTGATCGTACGATCACCGCTCTGAGCAACTATCGTATCATTGAACTTAACAGACTCCGTATAAGGCTTACCCTCATACATATAACTGTCGCAAGCCTTTGGGCGAATCGTATCGTAAACCGTTTTGAGCATCGTGAAAGAAGTCAGGATCACGGAATCGCAACCGGCGGCATTGGTCAGGGTATCTTTATACTCACCCGACTCCGAATACGTCTTGCCGGTAGCAGATACAAAAGGCTCATATTGCTTAATCTCCTGATTAAAGGAGGAAGAATGATTGACAGTAAGCAGAATGGAATTCACCAATCGGTCGCCGTTCTCCAGAATCGTGGTATCGATCGGATACTCCCCGCTCTTTGTCAGCTCTTTATCGCCCAACATGAATTTGTCACACGCCGTCTCTTCTGTCCGATTATATGTATAGCGGATAGTCGGTTCTACAAGGATAGATGCATCCTCGTGCGCTCTGATCTCCATCAACTGGGTCTCTTCGGACTCCGGCATCACCCATTTCCATACCATGCGGCAGCCGGAGAACAACACCTGCGCTTCGACCGGCTCTCCCATCACCATGGCGGTCGGTATCGGTCCGAACGCCGTATCGGGAGTATAGATAACCACAGCCGGCAGACGATTCGACTCCACGCGAATGAAGTTCCCTCCGCTTTGTACCGTCAGCAGCGTGGTATCCGCCACGCGCGTAGCTCTATCGGCAGTGGTGCCGGCAGGCTTCTGAGCAAAAGCAGCAGGCACAGTCACCACCAAAAGGAGGCTCATCGCCAGCGCAAAAATGACACTATGTAAATTATATTTTTTCACCACAAAATTCTTATATATTACACGTTTGATGCCCGTGTACGTAAGGCACACATATACGCACGCCAAAAAATCGGCTGCAAAGATACAAAAAACTTTTCAATTAGCCAAATTTGTTGTTCGTTTTGTCAATTATTCTACAAAATAATAGATATTTTGTCAATTTCTCCCTCTAATGTGTAATTTCCGGCGGGCAAATCTTTTAAAGAATACTTCTCTGCCGGTTGCGCGGAAATATTCTTTACCGGACTACCATTCGCATCTTTCACCACTATCGTTTGCGCCTTGCTAACCTCAAAATAAGGATCGGAACCGGTACATGAGACAAAGACCGTCGATTTGGGATATTCAGGGTCTTTCTCCGGCTCGGCATTGGTGGTAAAGGTAAATGTACGGTTTGTTCCATTATCTCCGGCATAGAGTATGGCGTAAAAATTGCCGTCAGCATCTACACGGTCAGCCCATGATGCTATTTCGTCCGCAGGAATGACAAGCGGTTGGGAGGATTTCACTATTTCCTTATATCGGAGCCAATAGGGTGCATCGGAAAGCGAAATATTCATCAAGCAAGTATCTGCCAGATAAATCGAACCCTTGTTTGAGTTTAATGCATACGAAATAGTCATATCGCCTCCTACCCATTCCGGATAGGAGAACCGGTACACCGTTGATTCATCATTCTTCCCCACAGTAATGGACTGATTCGGGCCAAGCAAATGGTCTTTGGTTTTGGTGAAGCAGTCCGAGGCGCTCCATCGGTCAGGAGTAATCGTAGTCGCCTCGGTACAAGCGAAGCGGATATAGAGATAGTGATTACTTGCCGGTATCTTGTTCCAATGCTTTTTCATTTCTTCTCCAAGAATACCTATCCATCTGCCGTTTCTATCCTTTTCAAAAGCATAGGTATTCAAAATATCGCCTTCGGCAAACTTCGCTGTAGTAGAGATTTCCATACTGAACAGATGGGAGGTGGGGACGGAGAACATCAAATTGACATTCCAAGAACGCGGAATGGCATAGATTGTTTTGGGATTGGCATCCAAGGCATATGTCATACCGAACCGAAGCATGGTCGCTCCTCCATCGGGAGTCGCCTGTGGCGCCTTGGTAATCTTCATCACTCCCGGCTCTTCACTATAGAACTTCGCAAAATACATTCCTGCCTGAGGCGGAAAATCTTTATTATGCACCCATTGATAGATGTTCTCAGCTTTGGCTTTTACAGACGTACCCGGTTGTATATCAGGACTCTGCACCATGATATTTCCATATTTCTGATCATCCGTAGGGTCAAAATCACAGATATAAGCCACTCCCAATTTACAAGGTTTCGTTCCGGTCCATGTATAAACCACCGTATCTTCCTGCCATTGTACATAGGGGACTATCACATGCCGTTCCTTGTCTTTCGCCGCCACCCGGACAGTATCTCCAAAACGCATGAACTTCGGACCATCCATACAATCCGTAAAGGCATCGGGAAGCATGGTTAACACGCCCGTAGAATTATATCTAACCTTCACAACCACTTGGAGATTATAGCTTATCCCCATTTGCAGCAAGAGGTCACGGTATCGCTTTCCGAGAGAAATGGTATAGGCGAACTTACCGTCTTTTTTTCCTTTCTCTAATTTTTGCTTATAAGGCATTTCCCAACTCAAGCCACTACTTCCGCTTGTTTTACAGAACAAGCTACAGAGGATACTATCCGTATAGTATCCGGAGACGCAACTGAAATCCATCTCGACTTCGGGTGCAGGCGCACTCTCTCCGGCATCCGGCACAAAAGCCACTGCGAGCGGCAGATCGAATGTCATCGCCGAATACCATTTCTCAAGATTGGCATCTGTGACGGTCTCCGAATAATCTTTCGTTAACGGGATAGCTGTCTTACATATCTGACCGGGGAGGGCAGCTTGGGCTGTCCCGAATATCACTGTCAGCAGGCACACTACCAAACCATTTTTCGCCATACAGGCACGATTAACTCCGTTATTCATATCGCGTTTTGTTTTTTTACGTATCTTTTTACAATCGCATATACCGCTAAGAGCAGCAGCATCCAATGCCACGGTGTATTACCGAGAGGAGTAGGATTGGTGGGGTCTCCCTGGTCACCTACAGGCACCCATTCTCCTCCTTCATACTTGTACGTAACGCCTCCTTCGATGCGTAACGCACCCTCCCAAGGCTTTATCCACTCTCCGGCCCAATCATCCCAGTACCACCAATCGCCGTCTCCTGCGCCACCATCAGACCAGTCGCCATCATTGCCATCGTCAGACGGTTTGCTTCTTCGTATATTTCCGGGCCGCGCAGGAGAAGAAGCGGGCGATGTCTCCGTTGTCGTCATAGCGGACTGGGAGAACGAAGAGGCAGCCGATGCCATTCCTGATGTCCAACCGGCCACATCCGATGAGGAGCGCGAAGATGTTGCCATAGCCAAAGTCGGCACGGAAACAGAACCACCACTGTAGTTGATACCTTTTGCCGAGGAAGCCGAACCTCCTCCGGCACTATAGGCGCCACCGCCTCCAGCTCCTCCTCCACCAACCGAATGGACGGTTGCAGAAGAAGTGGTATGCAGTCGATAGTTCGAAGCGCCGGACATTTTCGGCATCGAAGCATGTCCTGAGTGTGCATATGCACGCACGGAACCTCCGCTAATCATCGGCATAGTGCTACGACGCGCAGGGACCGATACAGTAGGTACTGCGGCAGTAGAGAGGGTGCCGTAGGTAACAGCACCCGGTTTCACACGAACCTCGTATTTCTCCCGCTTACTCTCCTCATAGGCGCCATAGGCAATCGCCAACCACAAAGCGGCTAATAACACCCCTAAGAAGATGATCATTCCTCCGCGGGGATCATTAAAATTCTTTTTCATTTTAAACCTTAAACACTGCCTTCACAGGCATATTTAACAAACTAATATTTTTCAGTATTCAGTGTTCAGTAATCAGTGTTCAGTTTTCAGCAACTTACCGTTTGCATCGTACAAACGTCCGTTGATTTGGATATACATCTTCTGATCAATAATCACCTTACGTGCCTTTGTATTTTGTATATTATCTCCTTGAATATTATCAAGATCCGTCGCCACTCCCGGAGCGAAGAACGCACCTTGGAGAATGAATCGGCCACTCATCGTACCCGATACAGCATCGAAGGTGTAATCGTTCCATAGCAGGTCGGTTGTCATTCCCTTCTCGTAATCAATCAGCCATACCGCAGCCAAACGGTTGAGCCGGTTGTTATTGCGCATTGAGATAGTCAGTTCTTGCTCCTTCGGGCTATAAACAGTCAGTGCCACGCCCTTCTCAAGCAGCGAGTCGGATACACCGGCGAAAGCCATATCTCCATACGCGTGCGAACTATATAATATCGCGCGCGAAGCGGTCAATGATTGTTTCGCCACATCAATTCCTGTTTCATAGGTAGCTTCGAAGCGATCCGGATGCACAAAGACACTGGTATGGTCACCTACTCCGTTTCCGTCCTTCACATCCAAATGGAGCCACTCGGTTTGGATGTTCTCTTTATAACCCGCACGGCGCGGAGCGGAAACTGTCTGGTTGAACTCACCGGAACTGAAGTCCAGATCCCCGTTCGCTGACGCTTGATAGCTGAACGGCATAGCCGGCCAAATGACTTCAGGCCAAGCCTGGTCATAAGAACCATCAGCAAGCAGCCAGCTTACTTTCAGACCGTCAACAGGATCGGATTCGTTCTCATATACATTCATCAGCGGCGAGCAGACGATATTCCATCCGGAATTGTTCTTGTCATCTCCATGACGTGTTACAGCCACAGAGGTGTTGTCTGTCGGCGTAACGGGGAAGTAATACTCGCGATAGTATTTATAGCTGGAGAACATCTCGTATCCTCTACCGGCTTCGATTGTGGCATCAGCAGCAAGCGCATCCCAGTTATTGGTTGATGTACCGGAAGCGGCACGTCTCTCTTCGTTATAACTCTTTAATAACCATGTGGAATTATATACCGGCGTAGTACCATCGGAGAGACTTACTGCGCTGACAGCACAGGCGTACGGCAAACCGAACTGATAGTATTGACCTGTAGGATATTCACTCGAACCATCCGGAGCGATACGTGTGTAATAAACGTTCGTTGCTGATACATTTCCGCTGATAGCGGCCGTAGCCCATGGCTTGGTACGGAGCACGAGTTTGCCCACAGTCAACGTTCCTGTTACCTCTACTTCCGCACCCGGGCATACGTAAAGCGCAGCCAAGGTGGTAGTGCCGGAGATTGTCAACTTACCACCATAGACATAGACTACACTCTCCTCTGTAGTACCGCTCAGCGTAGCATTCGCGGTATAAATCTGCGGAATCATATAGTTATGCTGGCTCTCTATAACGTCCGCGTCATTCTTCAGTTGGACAAGCAGGTTCTCGTTCGGCGTAAGCGACAAACCGGAGATCGTCAACGTACGTGACTGTGTACTACACTCCGGACTGGTTCTGGTGTAGTCAGTTCCATTTACACGAATCTTCCAGTTATTCTTGTTTGTTCCTCCTACCGCTTTGAGGTTCGTCACATTGATGGTAATCGAACTGCTTGTCCAATCCACGATATCCAACTCGCGGTCAACGATCGCTGCCACCCATATTGCCGTGTATGTTGTGTTCTCCGCAGGCATCGTAGCAGCAGCTGTACCTCCCGATGTATTCCAACCGTCGAAGGTATAACCAGTCTTCTCAACTACAGGAGCGGTCAACGTAGCACCTTTTGCTACATAGCCGGAAGGTGTACCGGTTGCATCTGCTGGAGCTTGTGTTCCGGCAGTCACTACTGTACCGCCGTCCAAGTTCCATGCCAACTGATATGCTTCCGCGACTTCGTACATATAGGGATCTTCACCGGTCAAATCAAGCACATGGTAGTTGCACGATTTCGTCGGAGCGGTGTATTTGGTAGATAGATTCGTATTAATATTATACCAACCACCTTGAACCAAAAGATTGTCGGCCGTTGCAGAAGTGTTTACAGCGCCAACACTAGATGAGCCAGAAACATTAAACTTACCGCCTGTTATCGTTGTTTTTGGAGTCACAGTATTAGAAGAAAGTAATGTAACTCCATCTGCAGCTTTAGCGGATGTTACAGTATAAGCTGATTGCGTGCAAATACCATATGCTGTCGCACCAGTGGAAGACACAGTAAATTCTCCTCCGCTGATTGTAACCTTTCCAGCCCCTGCATAATTACCAGGACAGGTGGTATTATCAGCATAACTCAATGCCAAAGTATCACGATAACAAAGCACACCATACGCCGTATTAGAACTTGCTGTTACAATATACGTTCCGCCTTGAATATCTGCTGTACCATTGTATTGTGTTACAGCAGTCTTCTTAGAATTTAACGCCGGTTTCAAACCTCCGACACGGACTCCATTGACATATTTGGTTCCTGATATGGTAAATGTTGGTGTTCCTGTAATTGTCGTTTTTCCATTAATAACATGTACGCCAGAAGCATAACCGTTCTTCGTTTCAGTTGCAATCAATGTTCCGGCGGATATATTCGTAGTTCCCGAAGAATAAATAGCGTGTGCATTCTTCGATGATTTTACCTCAATAGTACCGCCTTTCATTTCAAACTTACGCGAGCCACGAACATTAACACCAAAAGCTTGAACGCTTGAACTGGTACTTTTGTTTTCCATGTATATTGTACCGCTTCTTAATTCGGTAGGACAATTATATACATATACACAATAGTGTGCTGCATTTTTTGACATCGTATTGCTGATTTTACCGTCTCCGGCACTATCCTGTATTTTGAACAATCCAGAGTTATTACCCGTGATATACAGCAGGTATGTCTTTGATGTCACCCCGCCTGACACGGTTTTTCCATTCAATTCAAATGTTACGGTTGTGTTAGATGAATTCGTATAAGTTAATGGCGTTGTAATATCCGTCACGCTTTGAAGCATTGTAATAGTCGGCGTTGTTTTGTTCGCAGCATAATCAAATGCAGCCTGCAGCGTAGCATAGTACGTTGTTGCTCCACTGACGGTTACGGAAGCAACGGTAGGTGCCGAGTTATAGGTAGCCGTATAAGTTACCGCTCCGGAAACAGCCGGTATATCTGCAGAAGCGTACGTGCTTACTCCATCGGACCAGCCGGCAAAGGTATATACATTCGTTGCATCGGCAGCCTTGGTCGGTTCTTCCGGAGCCGTTACCGCCGTACCATAATCCAAGGTCTGAGGATACGAGCCTAAATTCGTAGTACCGTCCTCATCCACAAACTTAACCTGATAGGAGTTGATTGTCCACTGCGCTACGCAAGTTTCGCCGTCGACAGGCATCGTAGCCGGCACCGCCGGATCCCAACCGGCGAAGGTATAACCTGTGCGCGTTGGGTTAGCAGGAGGTGTTATCTCAGTACCATAGTTCTGCGTGATGGAAGCAACCTCCGAACCGCCATTACCATCAAACGTAATGGTGTAGGAATTGACAGTCCATTTAGCAAAGAGTGTGGTAGCATCTGTCACCTCATCGGAAGCGAAGTTCCATGCATTGGTACATGCGTCTTCCTTGTACCATCCAACGAAGGTGTATCCGGCCTCAGACGGGTCTGCGGGTTGATCCACCTTGCTACCGTAATCTTTCGTTTGGGAACTGATCGCTGCACCATGTCCCTTCATATTGAAAGTAACTTCGTATTGGTTTACCATGCGGGTAAAGACCGCTTCAATGTTCGTTACGTTGCCCGTTACCGTGGCCGGCACGTTATTCCAATGGTCGAACGCATAGGTATATTGCGCCGTAGCAGCGGTAGGAGTAGCGGTAATGTCCGTTCCGTTGACGGTAATCTTATTGCCGTTCACCGTTACAGCCGAGCCACCCGGTATGCCTGAGAGCGAAGCCGGAGATACCGTACCATAGTCCGCAGGACTGATGCCTACTGCTGTTATCGAGTAAGACTTAACGGATTGATTGAAGTATGCCGTATAGGTTGCATCTGTCGTGACCGGATTTACCACCGTAGCGGGGCTCCAATGGTCGAAGGTGTAAGTGTAGGTTGCATCTTCGTAGTCCAGCCCGCTGGTCGGGAATGCGGTGCTCTCACCCCATTTCTTCTTATCACGCAGGATAACCGTTCCGTCCTCACGCTGATAGATCACATCAAACTGAAGGAGTGTCGGGGTATATTGCGCGGTGAAGGTGATGTTGCCCTTGATAGCAGGCAGGGTTTCTCCTACACCGATAGAACCGGCTTCCCATCCGTCACCGGCTGCCCATGCCCAACCGCTGAACTCGTAAGAGTTACGGCTATCGTTGGGTTTGATCGGTGTTGCGCCCGTGTACGCGGGTACCGTATTGTAATCTATTGTCTGGTCTGCATTGAGCGACGTTCCGTTATAGTTAACGAAGTGGGCTGTATATTTGCGTGGTGACTCATCGAAGAGAGCAGTATATACCTTACCGTCTTCCGTTACCGGCACAAGTGTCGCAGGCGACCACTCGCGGAAGGTATAGTCGGTGCTGACTGTTGAAGCCATTGTCGGATTAGCCGGGAAGGCAGCCGGCATCTCTTCGAAGGAGAAGAACGGCGCTTCGACAATCGAACCATCCTGACGCTTGAAGAAGACTTGGTATTTCAGCTCTGTCTGCTCAAAGGTAGCGATATAATATATATCGCCTGTTACTACGGGCAGGGTAGCAGAGGTGGTATAGGTGGTTGCGCCTTGCTGCCAGCCCGTCCAGTTGTACGAATAAGCGGAAGTATTCGCACGGAACGGTGTTACGCCACCATAGGTCGGATTGGTGTTATAGTCCACATCCGTTTCATACAATACTGATACAGCGTCATAGTTGTAGAACGTCACGTGGTATTTGCGCGTTACCCAAGTATAATTCGCTGTGTATGTAGCTGCGGCAGTTACAGTTTCCAATGAGGTGTTCCAACTGCTGTAGGTATATACCTTATCAACCGATGATGCTTTGAGCGGGATAGTACTACCCGTCTTTTCATTGTACTTCGTCTCAAATAATGCTTGCAACTCAGCCCCCGTTGTACCGGCATCCACCAATCCTGCCCA
>JAFVHA010000094.1 GCA_017478035.1 Paludibacteraceae bacterium
GCGTACGAGAAGAAAGACGCCGATGCCTGCGAAGCCGCTAACAACGCCCTCATGACAGCTTTCCAAGCCGCCTCTGCAGAGATGTACGCTGCCCAACAGCAAGCAGGCCAACAGGCCGGAGGCCAATCAACCTCAAACGGCGAAGCCTCTAACGGAGCCAACGGCTCCAATGGTCAGCCCACCGCTGAGGACGTCGACTTCGAAGAAGTTAAATAAGGCTAACAGCCAATAGCTAATAGCCAACAGCCAAAAATCCCCCTCTCTCCCGTAGAGTGGGGGATTTTTATAAAAAGTTGCATTTTTTGTGTAACCTTTTTACCTTTCATGTATCATACAGATAGATGACCATTCGTCCGACGGACATAGAACTGATCCGCGAGGTCTTGCAAGACAGCAACGAGCGCGCGTTTGAAACGCTGATGAAGCGTTACATTTCCGCCGTCTATGGCGCCTCCCTTCGTCTCATGAAGGACGAAGAAAACGCACAGGAAGTAACGCAAATGGCTTTCATCCAGGCCTATCGTCAACTCGACAGCTGGCATGGCGAAAACTTTGGAGCCTGGGTAACGATCATCGCCAATCATATCGCCCTCCGTCTCTTGGAGAAAGAGAAACGACGGCAAACAGATCCTTTGGATGAAAACGTCGACGCCCCGGACGAGACCTACGACGAGCAGAAAGAGCAGCGCTTACAATCCCTTGAAGCCGCCGTCGCCCGACTCCCCGAAGCCGATCGGCAAATCATCCAATGGCACTATTACGAGGACATCCCCCTGCAAACGATCGCCCAGCGCGTCGGGCAAACGGAAAACAACATCAAGGTACGCATGTACCGCATACGCGAACGAATCAAAAAACAAATGCAATCATGACCGATCAAGAATTAGACATACTCTTCACCGAAAGCGCCAAGCGCCAACAGTCTGTAAATCAGATCAACGCAACCGTCATGCGCACCGTTCGTCGTGACTTACGCTGGCAAACCATCCGCAAATGGGCACGTCTCATCGGTCTCTGTTTCGGAATCCCTTTGGCGCTGGTATGTTATATCTGGGCCTTGTGGCATGTGATAACAGACGCTCCTTTGCAAACCCCTCTGCGTATCGTTTGTATCGCCCTCCCGCTTATCGCCTTAACAGTACTTATTGCAAGAACTCTGAATAAACCCATTCTTAATTCTTAATTTTTAATTTTTAATTTCCAATATCGTGTAACCTTTTTGAAAGTTGCGTATCTTATAAGTGAAGGGCGACCGGTAGCCCACATAAACAACATTGTTAAACCATTAAAATTATACAATTATGGAAGGAATTTTAGGAGAAATGATTCCGTTAGTAGCAGTCATTTTATCGCTCGGACTACCTATCGTCGTAGTTGTGATGGTCCTCATCGCTAAGATGAACAAGGAAAAACAACAGAAAGAATTGCGTCAACTCATTATTGAGAACAAGACGGATCCGGAAACGGCTAAGTTGCTCATCGATGAACCGAAGAAGGCCAAGAAACCCGGCACGATTGATCTCGGTAACCTTCGCTTTGCATGCATGTTGCTCGGCGTCGGTCTTGGAGCAGGTATCAACTGGCTTGCTGGAATCAATACACATAATATCTATTTCTGGCTGATAGTTGCCTTTGGCATCGGTATCGGAATGTTATGTTCATTCCTCGTAGAATTGCGCATAGTAAAGAAACAATACCCCACCGAGGACAATTGGAAAGACGGTAATCTATAGCATCCTATCCATCCGCCAATCTTGGCGGCATCCCATCCCCCCTGCTCACCATAGAGTGGGGGATTTTTCATTTTTTTGCCCATTTATTTGCATATTCCATTTTTTTGTTGTACCTTTGTACCCACAAAGATAGAGTATGCATTTTTACTATGACCCATCTTAAACATATTCTTCTTGCTTTATTGCTCTTCACAAACGTATTGGCACTACAAGCAGATCCGTTCTTACTGCCCGGGGCTCATCGTTTCTCATATCCTTGTAGCGGCTTTTTTAAAGGCACAACGCTGGATGTCTTTTTCTATGTCCCCCAAGGAGTGGAAATCCGGGATATGAAGGTGCAGTTTGTCATGCATGGAACGAATAGAAACGCGAGTCGCTATCGGGACGCATGGATTACCAAAGCCGACCAATACCATCTCATCATCATTGCTCCGCAATTTGACAAGGAGCGATTTCCGTCGGAGAAATACCACCAGGGCAATGTGAAGTTTGCGTGGGATCAATATAACGAGGACGCGTTGATATACGGTATTATTGATGATCTTTTTTGTGCGCTTAATCAAAAATATCATTTCAAAGATACCAAATATAATATCTTCGGCCATTCAGCCGGTGCTCAATTTGTGCACCGCTTCGTTCTTTTTTATACCTCGCCCTATCTTGATAAAGCTGTCGCGGCCAATGCCGGTACCTATACTTTGCTGACCAATAAGGCCAGTTATCCTTTCGGGTATAGAGACATAGGGGGCGTCTCCCAAATCAGCAAGGATATTTTTAATAAACAACTCATAATCCTTTTGGGTGACGGCGATACGATTAGAGACGCTAACTTAAATGTCACTTCTGCGGCGGATAAACAAGGATTAAACAGGTGGGAGCGCGGACATACTTTTTTCCTTTCCGCGCAGGAATATGCTGCTAAACGCAAATGTTCGTTTGTTTGGCAATTGGATACTGTGCCTCATGCTGCCCATTCTGTATCTCCCATGTCCATCTACGCCGCCGACTTGCTCTATAAATAATTTCCGTCATCCGCAAGGATCCCACCTTCGTCTACTTCCGGAGAATCTCACCTTCGTCCATTTCCAGAGATTATATCCGGGTTATTTTGTCCGTTAGGCGGCATGTCATGCCGCGAGTTTCGTCTATTGAAATCGGATTCTATCCGATATTTTTCACAGAAAAAATGCATTTTTATTTGCATATATCAAAAAATAGTTGTACCTTTGCACCGTCTTTCCGAAAGGACTGATATGACATATTGAATTTCGCGTTTGCGATTTATTGGAAACTCCGGAATGTGAGAAGTTTTAGAGATATACCAATAATAAGTCCGCAGACGTCCATATTGCATATGGGCGTGACTTATCGGTATATGGGCATTTCTCACAGCCTCGGAGTTGATAAGGAAGCGCTCATATTTCTTTGCGCTTGCCCTGTTTATAAATCTCAAACGGTTATATAGAGAACCGTTACTCTTTAAACGGGGCAAGACCTGCGAAGCCGTTAGAGCAGGGTATACAATTATTTAAAAAAATGAAAAAAACATTTATGATGGTAGCGGCCGTTGCTGCTATGTCAATGGCTGTTGCAATGACTTCTTGTAAAAAAGAAGACAAGAACGGAGCAAGTGATTCAGGTACATGTACGTGTACCTATCATGATTTTGAAACTGGAGAGCGTTACACAGAAACTGTTTCAAAGTCAGAAGCTGGTGTAACCAGATGTGATGCTATGGATGCTTATGTGGCAGGTAGTTTCGAACTTTCTTGTAAGTAATTGTTTTTATCAAGAAGGGCAGAAGGTGCACTTCTGCCCTCCTATTATTTTAGCATTCTATGTGCCTTTCTATACGTAAAATAAATATAATTGCAATTATATTAGGAATGATTTTTCTGCTTTCGGGATTTTTGAAAGCGATGGATGCTGCTGCTTTTTCCGATCTGATGGGCAAATATGGCTACGATTGGTTCGGTTATGGAGCTCCTATCATCATTCTTTTCGAAGTCTTGTTAGGATTGACTTTAATTTTGCGTATTGAAGTGAGATATACAGCATTGCTCGCAGGACTATTTATTATCTCTGTAACCACTATTTATACGTATGGACTGTTGCAGCATGACATTACCGATTGTGGCTGCTTCGGAGATTTTTCTCCGTCAATAACTCGGACTCCGTGGATATTGTACCTACGTAATACAATCTTATTAATTGTGTCATATGTCCTTTGGAAGTGGGGTGACAAAAACGCAGTTGATACGAAAAGTGTATTATGTGCTGGTATCGTATTTTGCTCTGCTTGCTACTTGTGTGGATTTTCTTTTAGAGGAGCAAAAGTAACGACAATACAGTCGAAACCTAAACCATTTGAACCAATTTTGGTTCAAGAATCGCCATTACATGAGATATTTCAACCTCATTCAGATTCTACCTATTTAGTATTTGCGTTTTCTTATACATGCCCTCATTGCCGCAATTCGATTGGGAATGTGGAGCAATATGAATTAATGGGAGTAGTAGATAAAGTGTATGGCTTTGCTATCGAAGATCCGGATAATGAGAGTAAGTTCTATCAAATATTTCAACCGACATTTACTATAACAAATATTCCGCTCAGTACGATGACAAAGATCACAAATAATCTGCCCGTCGTTTACATGATACATGGTGATACTATTGTCAAACAAATGTACGGAGATGTAATTTCTGCATCCTTCATGGTAAAATAGCCGTTACAGAAAGAGCCATTTTGCCTCTTTTTCCCGAGCGTCTCGGATTTTTTCTTTCTTCCTTTCTGCGGGATTGAATCCCGCTTATAGTGCGCCATCCGCCGGTCTAACTTGCGGGGCTATTTCCCCGCGCTTTCCTCCCTCCCGTTCGGCGTTTTCTCCTGTATCCGCCATACATGGAGGATAGAAAACGCCGCCATTATCTGCTTCGTCCTCTGCGCGGGACAAACGTCCCGCGAAAGATTCTTCCTTTCCGCCGTCTATTAGACGGTTGTTTTTCCAAAAATCCTCATTTTTTCCATTTTCTCCCTCCAAAATTTGCATATTCCATTTTTTTGTTGTACCTTTGCACCCAAATTAGTAGTATATAGTACGCGGTTAGTATGTAAACAGTAGGTAATTAGTAGGTTGTTAGTAGGTAGTTAGTAGGTTATAATTGCCATCATTCAAGGACCACCTTTTAGCGTCCGAATAAGGTCCTTACCTTCTGAAAAACCGCAAAGAAACTAAAACACACGCAATATGGCAAAAGTAGAATTTTCTCCGGGCATCGAACTCATTTTGGGTGCCCTCGACACCAAGCATCAACTGATCATGCGTCAAAAACATTTGCATGACACCCAAGGAACACTCACCAAAGAGTGTAAGCCCGAAGCATATTTGCAAAAACACAAAAGGAATTACAAACAAACACCTCCGCAAGGCAACGAACTCGCTCATTTGCAGCATTTTGGCGAAGCGGCAAAGCGCACGACCGCCCTCATCTATGCCTATAAGTTCCCTGACACCGCCTCCGATGAACAACGCACGCTTCTCGAGCAGTACCGCCTTCGTTTCGAGTCACAACTCAAAGGTACACCGGATCCGCAAGCTCCGCTCGACAAAGAGGGTAAACAGAAGCACTATTTCCGCTTCGATAACTTCATCCGTGCTATGATTTATCAGGAACTCAAATCATAAATCCGCATATACCTCATCGCCGATCCTTCTGCCATTCCTTTGAAACGTGCAAAAAAATGCGCTAAAACTTGCGTATATCAATTTTATTTTGTAACTTTGCGCTCGAAATTGATTTTGAATGCATATGAAAAAACTCTTCTTTCTTGTAGCCCTTATTGCCGCTACTTCCGTTCTTCCTCTCGCTGCGAAGGACTATACTTATCAAACCGTGGACGGAGATCCCCTCAAGGCGCGTATCTATACCCTCGATAACGGCCTCACTGTCTATCTCACCCAAAACAAGGAAAAACCCGAGATACTTACCTATATTGTGGTTCGTGCCGGCGCGCAGAATGATCCGCTTGAATCTACCGGTCTTGCCCATTACCAGGAGCATATCATGTTCAAGGGCACCAAGAATTACGGCACTACCGATTATAAAAAAGAGTTGCCGAACCTCCTTGCCATCGATTCCCTCTATGAGGTGTACGGCGCTACTACCGACCCCGAGCAGCGCAAGGCCATCTATCATCAGATTGACTCTTTCTCCTACGAGGGCTCGAAAATAGCCATCGCCAATGAGTTTGACAAACTCATGTCCGGTATTGGAGCTACGCAGGTCAATGCCTACACCGGTTCTTCCATGACCTGTTACCACGAAGTCATCCCTTCTACCGCACTCGGACAATGGGCCATCATAGAGTCCGACCGCTTTCAGGAACTGGTCATCCGCGGTTTTCATACCGAACTCGAAGCGGTGTACGAAGAGTTTAACATGAATGCCACCCGGGACATCCGCAAGGTACTTTTGGCCGTGGACCAGACGCTCTATCCGAATATACCTTACCGCCAGCACACTGTTCTGGGCACTCAAGAGGACCTCAAAAGCCCGAGTATCAAGAATATACGTAAGTTCTACGACACCTATTATCGCCCCAATAATGTGGCTATCTGCCTTTCCGGAGACTTTGAGTTCGACGAGGCCATGGATATCATCGATACCTATTTCGGCAAGTGGGAACCCAAAGTCTTTCCGGCCCCGGTTCGTTATGACCAGCCGGACCTGAAAGCGCATAAAGACACGGTCGTTTATGGCAATGAAGCGCCCCAGTTGTGGCTCGCTTGGAAAATGCCGGCCATCACGCACGAAGACATACCCGCGCTTGATCTCCTCGGCAGCATTCTGCAAAACGGCAAATGTGGCTTGCTCGACATCGACGTTAACCAGAAACAACTGCTCCTTTCTGCCTTCGGCGGACTCGATACGGAAGGCGATTATTCCACGTTCTATCTCTTCGGTTCGCCTAAAGAGAAACAGAAATTGGAAGATGTCCGCGCTATCCTCCTGGCCGAGATAGAAAAACTCAAGCGCGGTGACTTCTCCGAGGAACTCCTCAAAGCCATCATCCGTAATGAGAAACGCGACGAACTCCTTGCTTACCAGTACAACGAAGGACGTATTGACCCCTTCATTCGCGCGCATGTCTATCGCATCCCTTACGAGCAGATTGTACGTGAGATGGAGACCAAGGAAGCCGTGACCAAAGAGGACATCGTCCGCGTGGCCAATAAGTATTTTACCGACTCTTATGCTTGCGTCTTCAAGCAGCATAAAGAGGACTCCAACCCGCCGAAGATGGACAAACCTGCAATCACGCCGATAGAGATGAACCGGGAGAAATCCTCGCTCTTCTATCAAAGCATCATGGCCATCGAGACCGAGCGCCCCAGACCTCAGTTCCTCGATTTCAACAAAGACCTCAGCCGTTCCGTCCTGCCGAATGGGGTAGAGTTGCTCTATTGCCGGAACACGGAGAACGAACTGTCGGACATCAATTTCGTGGCTAATAAAGGAACGGATCAGGAACCCAAACTGGACCTCGCCATTAGCCTTATGGAATACCTCGGCTCCGGTTCGAAATCCACGGCTGAGTACCAGCAAGCCCTCTATGAGCAGGCTGCTGAAGCCGGGATTAGTGCCACGCGGAATGCAATCTATTTCTACCTGCACGGCCTCAAAGAATCCCTTCCTGCAGCGCTCGCGCTCATGGAAGATCATGTGCTGACTGCCCAACCGGACAATAACATCCTCCGGGAAATTATCCGCGATGAGATCAAACAGCATAATGATGCCAAGAAAGACCAGGAGACCTGTTTCGATAAACTCGATGATTACGGCATGTTCGGTGCGAAGACCATGCAACTTCGTACGCTCACACCCAAGCAGATGAAGAAGATCTCCTCTGCCGAATTGCTCTCCATCCTTCGTGCAACCGTACCCGCCATCGAGACGGTGGAATACTATGGACCGCTTTCCGAAGAAGAAGTCAAAACACTTCTTTCTTCCTCGCAACTTCTCGCCAAGGCCGATCCGTCTCAGCGCGTTGAACCCCAACGTATCCAACCTCTTGAGGTACAGCAGCCGCAAGTACTTATCGCACCTTACAAGGCCAATAATGTCTTTATCTCGGCTTATGCCAACTGGGGCGAGGTGTACAATCCCAAAGACCTTGCCATTATCTATCTCTTCAATGAGTATTTTGCCGGCTCCATGGGAGGTATCGTCTTTCAGGAGATGCGTGAAGCGCGGGCACTTTGTTACGCCTCTTGGGCGCGGTATAGAACGCCTCATTACAAAGGGGAGAACAACACACTCGTCAAAGGAATCCTTTCGCAATCCGACAAACTCAAAGAGTGTATCACTACTTTTACGGATATATGCGATAACATGCCGGTTTCCCAAGCGGCTTTTGACAATGCCAAAGAAGCGGCTGTCAAGCAACTCGGCAACACGCGTTACGTCCGCTCGCAGCCCCTTGACTACTACGTGTATTATAGGCAACTCGGATGGGATCACGACCTCTTTGCGGATGTCTATGAGCAAATACAGAAACTGACGATGGACGACATCATTGCTTTCCAGAAAGAGCATGTCGCCAACCGTACGTACCGCTATATGGTTCTCGGTAACCCCAAGGACCTGGATATGAAATATCTCAAGACACTCGGACCGGTTAAGAAGCTCAAACTCAAAGATATCTTTATCTATTAATAAAAAAAACGTTATAGTTGTTTAACGTTTTAATAATTTAACAATTTAACATCATTAAGTTATGAAAAAGCTGAACATTATTGCCACCATCAAGGATGGTATCGCAATTGCTTTGGTTAACTACCTCAGCCTCGTAGCTGCTGCTGCGCTCTATCTGCTCACAATCTGGATCCCGTATCTCAACGTCGGTACTACTATCGCCATGGCCTCTCTGCCTGCTGAAATGGCGAAAGGTAACATCCTCAATCCGCTCTTTATCTTCAAAGGCGAGTATCGGAAGAACATGGGTGAGTTTTTCATCCTTATGTCCCTGATGTACGGTGCTATTGGTGTTGGTTTTATGTTTATGGTTGTTCCGGGAATAGTGCTCTCTGTAGCTTGGTCCTTCGCCGCTGTACTTTTTGTAGACAAAGGAATGAACGCACTTGAAGCCCTCCGTGAATCCAACCGTCTTACCTACGGCAACAAATGGCGCATCTTCGGCGCTGAGTTCTTGGTTGCTTTCCTGCTAGGTATAGCGGTTTCCATCGTTAGTGCCATCTTCGGCATTGGTAATGTAGGCGCACTTGAGACCATCGGCACAATCATCAATATTGTACTGATTGTCTTCGCTATCCCGGCTATCTATGGCGTAGAAGCTTCTATCTATCGCCAACTCACCACCGGTGATATCTTGGATGCACCGAATCTGGCGTATGAAGTAGAAAAACCGGCTGAGGAACCCGTTGCAGAACCTGCACCCGCTCCGGAACCTGCCGCTGAACCGGCTCCTGCTCCCGAAGCACCGGCACCAAAGGCACCGAAGGCTCCTAAAGCTGAATAACGCGCACACACACGCATACACGCGCGTTCATTAATTATGTACGTGCGTAAGGCTCCTTTCAACCGAAAGGGGCCTTTTTTCAATCTTTGAGAGCCTAAAACACCAAAATGCACAAAAATAGCAAAAATAATGAGTGCTGAAAATCAAGCAGTTACAAAAAAAGTGCATTTTTTCTTGCATTTTTTTTCAAAAAAATTTGGTCA
>JAFVHA010000095.1 GCA_017478035.1 Paludibacteraceae bacterium
AATTCCGGACGGCGCAAACCTTTGTTTTCGCACCGCTGGATAAGATCGGTTGTTCCTGTTCCGAGTTGCTCGATATAACCTGCTAGATATACAGGGTATGCCAAGATGGGATTGACGGGCATGGAACGGTGTTGTTCGTTGAGCATCTCAATCGTCATGCCCATAGGCAGACCTCCCGGATTCCACACCTCCAGCCTGTCACGGAACAACATCACCTGCACACTGGCGGTGCTCATGTAATCGCGGTGAACAACCGCATTGACGATGGCTTCGCGAACGGCTTGCAGAGGCAGTTCATAATCAACATCTATTGCAGCTGAGTGGATACGTTCGCCGACACCGGCATCAATACGACTCGCCACATATTCCACCGCCTGGTCCACTAATCGGAAAATATTGCCGCCGTACATCTGATGAGAAAGCATCGGTTTGAGCATTTGTTTGGTGGGGAAGTGTGCGCACTTGACAAACGAATTGATAAACCACTTTTGCGGATCTTTGGCAAATAGTAGCAGGGCTGCATTCGTAAGATGACCGTCGGCAGTAATCAATTTCAGCGAAGTTAGAATAAGCGATATATTATTCTCATCATACTCCAACGGAAAACTTCTGTTCTCGCGTGCTCTGCTGACGAAATGACGAATCGACTCCTTGTCCAAATCTTTCAGCGTTGCCGTAGGATGCGGAAGCGAATCCCAATGCGTATTTGTTTTGTGCATCATGAAGGTAGCCAGTTCCTGCCCGCGCAACTCCTGTACGGTGCTGCCGCTGCGTACAAAATACTTGCCATCATACGAAACGGCATTCTCCTGTGGATTGACAATAATGGCAATATACTCTTTGCCTTTCTCTTCCTTCAAATCCACACCTGCCACAAAACCCATGTTGTTCTTGATTTTGTTCGGCATATCCTGAAGGAGTTGCTTGGCATTGTTTACACCTACGATAGTTCCATCATCTTCTACACCGATATAGAGCGTTCCGCCTTGAGTATTGGCAAACGCACATATCTCGCGGAAAAACTCATCTTTCCACAACCGTTTGAACTCTGTATGCTGATCTTCTTTCATCCTTGCACCATTTTGGGTGCAAAGTTACACAAAAATTTTGACATATGCAAATTTTTCATGTAAATGTAAGCGTTTTGCGTAAAAATTATGAAAATTTTTACTTTTTTATGAAGGGAAACGCTATTTTCCGCGTTAGGGATTGGAAGGGCTATGGTATTAGGTACTAATGCGGAACTTGTGAACCCCTGCAAAGCCGGACGCCCGCAGGGTGTATGTGCAGCCGGTACAGCAAAGGGCTGTAGTCACCCACCGGAGGTAGTTGCAGCCACCGGCAGGTAGAGTGAAGGACGCAGCTGTTTAGTCCAGGGCGAACAAACGTGACAGAAAGTGGTAGACCGTAGGTAAGTATAAAAGAAAAACCGCCGACTCGACACGAGCCAGCGGTAAATTCTATTTAATTCGGTCGTGGCAGAAGTCCTTACGACCGCATGTCTTGCAATGGGAGCCTTCCCAGATTGAATCGAAGTGAGACATAGCTGAGTCTATGAAGCCTGGCTCATCGGTTAATATACCGGCTTCGAAGTTGCGATTAGACGCGGACTTCATTCCCATACCTGCGCCAGTCAGGTTAGCAGAGCCGATATAAACAACTTCGCTATCGATGGCGATTATCTTCATGTGAACGCGCGGACAAAGTCGGCGCTCCAGTTTGCTCCATAGTTGCGGGTATTTGTCAAAGTCTTCACGGAAAGCCGTTCCGGGTTCTTTGGCATGTAAAAGCCGCAACTCTACGCCTTTCTTTAAAAGGTCGCGGAGCACCTGCAGAAAGGGGATGGCTTGATTTCTCAATGTGGATTTCGCGCCATCCGGAAGAATATACAAGTCCTTCAAATCGGCAGTAGCAATCCACAATAACCGCCGCGCCTTACACATGCGGGCGATAACTTGATTATAGTGGTCTATGTCGGCTATGTATTGCGTCATGAGTGCATTTCTGTAAGAATGTTTGGTCTATACTTTTTCATATGTGACAATGCATTAACAGCTGTCCCCCAACCGTTTTTTGCAGACATAGTATAGTAGTGTACGGCTTGTTCAATATCTTGCTCAACACCAATACCCCGTTCATAAAAATAGCCAACATAATATTGCGCTTGCGCGTCACCAGTTTTTACGGCTTTCATAAAATAGGAAAAGGCTTTTTTATTCTGCTCATTGTCCTCTTTAGACAAATAGCGTATGCCTTGTTCCATCAATTCGATAGCCTCATGATTTCCGTAATGTTCCTCGTCAATCACAAGCCGCTCTAATATATCTTCAGTAGTCACAACTTTAATATCTTCAAAAAGTCAAATTAAGACGGAAGTTACGAGGAAGCAACTCCTTAATGTAAGCGGCTACCATGTCGTCAGAATATCCGACTTCATGCCCAAAATCATAAATAAAATCAAGCTCTTTCTTCGTGAAACCACCATCTACAAAAGCCAATGCTAGCAAAAAGTCCATCATAACTAACTTATTCTCCTCGTCCATTTCCACGAGAAGCTTAATGGTGTCATGATAAAGTTCCTCAATATTTTTATTCTCGATTACATAATTGATAAAATCTTCTGGGAACCAACATTTTCCTCCGACTCTATACACTATAGTTTGCTTCTGCAAAGTACTTGCTTCTACATTAACATTAGATAAAAGATAGCCGGCAGCTGCGTAGAAATAATTTAACGTAGCATCCTCTTCGTTCAATTTATTAAGGCGGTCTTCAATATCCTCCATACTTTTCTCTAACTGATCCTGCGACTCTGCGGTTGAGAACAAATATAGCGATTGAATTCTTATAGGATGAACCGGATGTGTTGAACCGACACTTTTATTGCTGCCCATAAAGTAGTCCAAGTGCTTTTGGTTCTCTTTAATAAGCGCATCCACACTAATGTTCATCTTGGTTAAATCTATTCCAGCAGCCAATTTGTGAATAACCAAAATACTCGTTTTCAAATCTCCTCCACAGGCAATATATCCATATCTGTCAGCTCCTAACTCACACAGCAAGTCATATAGTTCGAGTCTATTGCTAACAAAATCAGGTATATCGTCATCCTCCTTGTCTGCATATATGAATTGCGCCAGCTTCTTTAGCTGTCCGTCTCCATTAATCAAATGGCCAATCTCGTGCCCTATGACAAACAACAATTCTTGCTTGGACATCAAGTTAACCAAACCCGCATTCAGCTCAATAATATGCGGATGATTGACTGGATCGTTGCTCTCAATACTACCGGCATTTATGTCAGTGTCGGAAACCAAATAGAAATCGATGTTCTGCTTGAAGCCAATCGCGTCTTTGGCTTGCTGACATAGTTTGTATATATCGGGAACTACATTTTTCTCAATCATCATGCCGCGGCGCTCTCTATGCTCTTTTGCACAGTCATCGAGATATTCGCCCTCACATTCTTGCCGAATAAACTCCAGGGTGCTACCATTCAGCACACCATAAATCTGGACTCCCATTTCCTTCTGGAGAGGAATCGTCGGATCTAAATAAGATTTACCCATCTACGATTAAGTTTGTTATTAAACTATTTATCCCTTAGTCAAGAAATCCTGTTCATTGCTCTTGAATAATTGGTAATATGCCTGCATACTTTCCAACTCATACCATTGTGCGGTTCGGATAGGCATGGCATCCAAGTCATATATCAATGCGCCTATCATGGACAAGAAGAACGGAGAGTGGGAGGCGATGATAAACTGGCAGTTAAATTCTCGCACTGCGCCTTGAATAAACCGGGCGAGTTCCATCTGCCACATTGCCGACAAACTATTCTCCGGCTCATCGAGCAAGACTAACGAATCATCCGTAATCTGCTCCACAAAGTAATGAAACGCATTCTCACCGTTTGACTGCTCTTGTGCAGTCTTGGCCAAGCGCTGATTTACATATCGGCTGACAGTGTTCCTCCCTCCGCTCTTTATGTATGCGATATCACGATAGCGTTTCATCTCCTCCGGATTATTCGGATCCAAATGCCTTGGAATTTCAGCGTGGTCACATGCCATCAGATATTCAAACATATCCTCCCTGGCTTTGCGTGTCACATCGTTAGCTTCACGTGTCTCCAGTATCTTTTGAAACACCTCGTCGCTCACTATAATTCGCCCTCTTTGAGCAGCATTGAAATGCCAATCTGTCTCGCATTCACAAACCGAAACATAATCGTCAAAGAACGGACTTGTGTTGAATAGCGATTGCCTGTTTACCTGCAATTTTTGAGCTATCACATTCAGCAAAGTGCTCTTTCCAGACCCATTCCCACCATAGAAGATTGTTATGTCCGAGAAGGTGAACTTGGGGCATAAAATATCTACAATATACTTTTTGTCAGACGGAACAAAACGATTCTCAAAAACATTCCAAGGATACCAAGTATTATGAAAACTTGCCTTATTGGGATGAATAAAATTATCCGGATCAGGCATATCCAATGGAGGTGGGTAAATATCCGTATTCCACGGAGTGAAATACCAGTTTACCCAACCGTCACTAGGTATTTGAAATGTTTTCAAGTACTGCATGTTATCTGCGAAGCTTTATCTCCTCATCGGAGCAGAGTTTATACACGCGGTTTTGGATGAAGTCGGAGAGCGTTTGCACATTGCGTTTGCTCTGAGGCAAACCAAAGATATTGATGAAGATCTTGTTCTTGCTCTCAATAATAACATCTGTAGTCTGTGTGCCCTTTGCTACAACGCGAATACGGATGTTCTGCCCAGTAGGAATAAGACTCCATCCGTGCGAAGCAGTGAGAACAAAATTATCCTCATCATAACTAACTCGCTTGAATTCCTCCGTCGTTTGCAAGACGTGCTTCACGGCTGCAAATACTCGACGTGCTGGTTGCTCAAATGTAATGGTGTTAGTCATAAGTTTTAATTACAGAAATGGTTAAACAATATAGCCTTTCTTACAACACCAAAAAAAGGATTACTGCTACTAAGACAGCGACAACTGCCCCTAAAATCCAAACAAGCCAATTGCTCTTGGAGGAAGTGGAAGCCGGTAACATATCGTCACTCACTTGAACTACTTTTGCCCCCTTGTACTCAGACAAAGGGTAAAACTCAACTTCACATTCCCACAAGTGAGATGCCTCAGTCTTTTCCGAGAAGCTATCAAAGCCCTCATAACTGCCTTCTATATGTGCATTCATTGCAGCAATGTCAGCATTAATAGCATTCTTCTGTGCTTCGGAAATAAGTTCAGAAGACTTTGTGAGAACCTTGTAAACATCATGACGAAGGCGACCTTCAAGACGACTTACGCAACTGCGCCTCCATTCTTCCCGATTATCATACCAAACAACATCCTTCGGGACGTATGGTTTGATTTCTTGCGAAAGGTCAAATGTTTTTCCCGTCCCGAATTCATCTAACAAATCGCTCTGGTACTGACTGCTATTATTACTTGATGCTCCACCTGCGACGCTATTACCAGCATACTCAACTTTTGCATTACCAGATCTATCCTTTTGCTGCTCTTGCTCTTTTTTCGCTGTCCTTACATCCTTAAATTGAATTGACTGAGCACCAAGACATTCCATTATATGGATAAATTCATGCATCTCGTCTCTAAACAGTTCAGTCTCAAAATTCTTTGCATGAAGGTAGCAATCTGGCTTATAAGGATGCATAACATACAAAGTATTCAAAGCAGGTACACACCCGCGGAACTCTATTCCCCGAGGCAAATTATTGTATGGAAGTACAAGGAAACTGCTAGGCAAATATGCCAATTCGGAAGCTAAATAAATGAACCTACGTTTATCTGCTGGTATATCCATAAACGAACTTACATACTTTTGCTCTTGTCCTGCAAAGGCATCCTGCAGCTGCTGAATACCAAAATAGTAAGATTGCGGTTCATGTTTCAAATAAACTAAGTCTCGCAGCACCTCGTATGGAGACTGCTTTGACTCTATTTCAATCATTCCCTTAATGACATGGGAAGAAGCATCATCAAAAAGCCTGATAGACTGATTTATACTTTCAAGCGCCTTTGGAATATTCCCTAAATAATAGTGCGTAGCGGCTATCATGTCGCATAGTACGGCTTTGGCAACCTCGGTATTATCATCTTCATTGAGTGCCCTTTGCAACCTCTGCAAAAGATCTTTTCTCGCACTTTTGTCTACTTCCAAAAAGCCTTCTCTCCAACTAGCAATTTCTTGCTCTTTTAGCAAAAGCCTCTCCTCATTATCGTCCTCATCATCTGTACTCCATTTAGAATGACAGTCAGGACACTCAAACTGAAACTTATCACCAGCAACAGCGTTTTTTAGACCACGGACTACACCTGTATATCCTCCAACGGCTCCCCCTCCTAATACGCCGATCACACCTGTCACATTAGCAACCTTCTCATTTCCAAAACCTAAAGACTCACCGATAACACCTCCTACGTCAACAGCATCTTCGACACCATTATTCCAGCCTTTCAGGAAGCGGTCTGCTAAACCTCTTATTATACCCTTGTGTTCTGCAACACACCATCTCCCACATTGTGGGCACCTCATATATATTACACTCATAACTCTCTCCTTATTTTTATTACATCTTCCTTGCATCCATATAAGCCGTGCTGATGATATGCGAGCAGCGGCTGAGATCTAGACCGCATTGCTGCATAAATGCTTGCGCAATGCGTTTCTTGCCATCCATAGAGTAGAGAGGGCTAGACATTTGGTCGTGCGGAACGCGTACTGATAAACCTGCGGGAATCTGCATTCCGTTCCCGACATACTTTTGCTTCATAGCAACTTCAAACATGTAAGTCATAATATATCAATATTTAAGTTAATATCCTTTTAATCTATGCACGCGTCACGCAGAATAGGCTCGTTAAGGGCCGTTTCCAGCTTGCATATAGTTTCCAAGGACAAGTTTTCCTTGCCCTTTAAGATACGCGATACATATTGTGGAGAGCATCCCATGCGCTCCGCTAATTGACGTTGGGAGATGTGCTGTTCGGTAATGGCTTTAGCTGTGCATGATGCAATCTTTTCAGAATACGGAAGCCATTGACGATTGTCAGTTCTGTCTTTCAGTTTCATGGTAGTTTATAATTTCGGCTGCAAAGGTACTACTTTTTTTTTATATAAACAACTTTTAAGTTGATTTTTTTGAAAAAAAATGAATTTTGCAAGCAAAACGTATGGAAAAAGCAATTTCCCACCCCGCGTTAGGGATTGGAAGGGCTACGGTATTAGGTACTAATGCGGAACTTGTGAACCCCTGCAAAGCCCGACCGACGTAGCTCTGGAGATGAGTGGATCTGCAGAACTATGCCGGGAACGCCCAAATAAAAACAGTCGGACAAAATACTACGATAGCAGTCATGCTGACGAACAGGATGCCCGTCATCCGGAAGAGCCTGCAACTGGTCTGAAAAAAATGGAGGACTAAGCCTCCAAATTCATTTCATGAGCGGGTTCGGATTGCGCTTTGTTTTGCCCTGTGCGCGGGCTGCAAGCTCGGTAAACACAAGGCAATTCAAGCCGTAAATCTTCCAGTACTGCTCGTTATCTCCGGCAAGCTGTAATGAAGTGTGACCGGTGACGAACTCCATGTGCGACATGATTGTTTGACAGGAAGAAAGGATGGACTCCAGCTGCTCTTCTGTGCAGCGAACGAGGATTTGTTGAATAGGAATCATAACAATAAAGAATTTAGAAGTTATATTTATATGCTTCGGCTCTCATAGCCTCAAACTGTGCCATTTCTCTTGCCACCTTGCGCTCGTGAGCCATTTCACGCTCTAACTGCCGGTAGAGCCAAGCAGCACGACCAAACATGTAATCATGCTCAATAGCCTGTTGTGCTTCAAATTCCTCTTTGGTGCAGCGGTAACATGTAGTGGAAACGCTTTCTTGATACGTGACTTTCTCACTATCTGAAACGGTGCTACACTCGAAATC
>JAFVHA010000096.1 GCA_017478035.1 Paludibacteraceae bacterium
GAGCACACCGTCTTACAACCCGCTCTTCGAGCAGGTTCCAAACATGCTGACGAAATTCTTCGCCACCCATAACTACATGGTGGTTTATCCGGAGCAAGAGACCGGTGCCGCAGTGCCGGATATCCTGACCGGCGATAACACACAGGCCAGCAAGACTTGGTCTATTCTGAGTCGGTTGAAGAAACGGGTCGTATCTTCTCTACAAACCAAACCCACAGACCGAACAGCATAGCGTAGAACGCATACTTGAAGATATAGGTATGCAATATCGGGAACCATTCCGGATGGAACTCGATAAAGAGCGATATAATAAATATACGCAGTATATTAAATGCGTAGCAGCAGACCAAGCCGAGCGGAATAAACCATAGTTTGTGCTTCCATCCTCCCTGAACGGTCAAGATCAGGCAAATCCATATGAAACTCTGCTTAAGTCCGGTACACCCCCATATGATGGAGGTGCCGCTACCTGAATCAAAGCGAATCACATGATCACCAACCATGTGGGCCGTGTCACGAAAAAGGCAGATAAGCCAATAGACCACCTTCGTGATATGACACGCCATGAATTCAAACGGCGCAGTAACATCGATTCCGAACCAGGTGACTATATCGCCGTCTTCATCACCCATCATGGTGAACTTCCAGAAATAGTTCGCCACAAGCAACGTCACCATAAAAATGATGATATCCTTATAGGGCTCAAATAGTTGTTTTAGCGAACGGAGGTTCATCGATAGCACAAAAATCGTTATCTAAATACTTGAAATAGCCGGCTTGGCAAACCATCGCCGCGTTATCCGTTGTAAACGAGAAAGGCGGAATAAAGACATCCCAATGGTAGCGTTTGCCGTAGTCTATGAACGCTTGACGCAAACCGCTGTTGGCACTTACACCACCTGCTACCGCCACTTGACGGATATTCAGATCCTTTGCGGCTTTTTTGAGTTTGTTCATCAGGATATCTATGATCGTGGCTTGTAAGGAAGCACACATATCTTCGCGCAGGTTCGGCACACGCTCTGCCAACTCGTCAATCGTCTCTACCTGATGCGCTTTGAGCATGTCGCGCAGCGTATAGAGGAAAGAGGTCTTGAGACCCGAGAAAGAGTAATCGTACCCCGGTAAGTTCGGTTTGGCTAACGGATATTTGGAGGCATCGCCTAATTTGGCAAGACGGTCTATATGAGGACCACCCGGATATGGAAGACCTAACACCTTTGCACATTTATCGAACGCTTCTCCCGCCGCATCATCTATCGTCTGACCGATGATCTCAAAGTGCGGCATATGAATCGGTCTTTCGTCTTTCGACTTTTGACTTTTGACTACAATAATCTGCGAGTTTCCTCCGCTGACGAGCAGACATAGGAACGGAAAACCCGGGTGCTTGAGACCTGTGCCATCCTCCACAAAATGCGCCAACACGTGTCCCTGCAGATGGTTGACATCAATAATCGGCACACCTAACGCCAATGCAAGACCTTTGGCAAAAGAGGTTCCCACAAGCAACGAACCCAATAATCCGGGACCGCGTGTAAAGGCAATCGCAGAGAGTTCATCCTTCGTCACACCGGCCCGTTTAAGCGCCGTATCCACCACAGGCAGTATATTGAGCTGGTGCGCACGACTTGCCAACTCAGGCACCACACCGCCATATTCCTCATGCACTTTCTGACTCGCAATCACATTGCTGCGCAAGATACCGTCCACGATTACCGCAGACGAGGTATCGTCACAACTTGACTCAATAGCTAATATGACAACCTTCTCCTCTTTCAACTCTCAACTCTAAACTTTACGTTTACCGAAATCGGGCACAAAGGTACTGCTTTTTTTTGACATATGCAAATATTCGTACTTTTTCACAAAAAAATTCCTCTTCGCTTGCGTATGTCATTTTTTTGTTGTAATTTTGCACGATTTTTGAATTTAATAACGCATAGAATGTTTTTTTACTTTCTTATCATACGGATAGCGGCATTGTTCGGTCATCGCAAAGCCCGGCTCATGGTACAAGGTCAGAAAGAGATCAAAGATGCCATGACAAATAAAGGACAGAGTACCAAGGACAATGTACCGGGAACAAAGCGTTTGGCGGATTTCAGAGGTGCCGTTTGGATTCATGTTTCGTCAGTGGGTGAGTTCGAGCAGGCAAGGCCGCTCATTGAGAGGATAAGGGCTAAAGGCGAAAGGCGAAAGATTGTTCTCACCTTCTTCAGTCCGTCCGGGTATGAGATGCGCAAGAACTACGACAAGGTAGATGCCGTATTTTACCTACCCTTTGCTACCCGTCGCAACGCCAAGCGTTTCCTGAACACACTGCAACCCAAGATGGCTATTTTCGTGAAGTATGAGTTCTGGCCTGCCTACCTTCGTGAACTGAAGAAACGGCAGATAAGGACCTACAACATCAGCGCCATCTTCCGCGAGAAACAGTTGTTCTTCCGCTGGTATGGCAAATGGTACCTGAAATTACTGCGCTGCTTCACGCATATCTACGTGCAGGATGAGAACTCGTTGGCTCTTCTGGAGAAACACGGCATTCACAATGCCACCATTGTCGGCGACACGCGTTTCGACCGCGTACAGGAAGTAAAGGCAAACGGCGAAAAGGCGAATCGCGAACGCCTGGTTCCTGTCGCACAGTTTGTAGAAGGCTGCGAGCGCGTTATTGTAGCCGGCAGTACATGGCCGAAAGACGAGGTTCTTCTTGCGCAATACTTGAAGGCGCAGAGTGACAGTGGACGGAACACAAAACTGATTCTGGTTCCCCACGAGATAGATGAGAACCATCTGCATTTCATCTTCAATCTGTTCCAAGGCCGCATGGTACGTTACACCCGCGCGACGCAGACGAGTCTTCTGCATGCCAACGTGATGGTGATGGATACGATGGGCCTGTTGTCGTCTGTCTATCGTTTCGGACAAGTGGCCTATATAGGCGGCGGTTTCGGCGTAGGTATTCATAATACGATTGAGGCAGCCGTGTACGGCATACCGGTTATTTTCGGTCCCAACTACCAGCATTTCCGCGAAGCCAAAGGGCTGATTGCCGCAGGGGCTGCACGAAGCATCAAGGACTACCCGGAGATAGAAGCGGCCTTAGATACCGCGTTAGCACAACACGAAACCATAGGCGCCAAAGCTGCTGAGTACGTAGCCGCAGAAACAGGCGCTACCGAGAAAATCTACAACGAGATTTTTAATTCGTAATTTTTAATTTTTAATTACAATGCAAAAACCAAGCATCCCCAAGGGTACGCGTGACTTCGGACAAGTCGAAATGGCACGCCGCAATTATATCTTTGACACCATCAAGAGTGTGTTTTCCTTGTACGGATTCCAGCAGATAGAGACTCCGGCGATGGAGAACCTGAGTACGCTGATGGGCAAGTACGGCGAAGAAGGTGACAAACTGCTCTTCCGTATTCAAAACAGCGGCGAGAAAGCCAATCTGGCACCCGAGAAAGGACTGCGGTATGACCTCACCGTTCCTTTCGCACGTTACGTCGTTCAGCACCGCGAGGAAATTGTTTTCCCGTTCAAGCGTTTCCAGATTCAACCCGTCTGGCGTGCTGACCGTCCGCAGAAAGGCCGATACAGAGAGTTCTACCAATGTGACGTGGATGTCATCGGTTCCGACAGTCTGATGGGCGAACTCGAACTGGTGCAGATTGTGGAAGAGGTGTATCGCCGTTTGGGCATCAACGTGTGCCTGCATATCAACAACCGTAAGATCCTTGCCGGCATCGCAGAAGTGATCGGCGA
>JAFVHA010000097.1 GCA_017478035.1 Paludibacteraceae bacterium
ATGATTGCCGACGAAATTAGCAATCAGCAATCAGCAATCAGCAATATTTCCGTCATTCCTTATCAGGAATATGACGGGAACGTCCCCATGCAGGTCTTCGGAAAGCATAACATGCAGAACCTGCAGGCAGCGATGCTTGCCTGTCACTGCATCGGTGTTGCTCCGGATGATTTCTACCGCGAGATAAGAACCTTCACCGGTGCTTCCAACCGATTGGAGAAGATTTGCGAGACTCAGACAAGCGTGGCCTACAAAGATTTTGCGCACAGTCCATCCAAGCTCAAAGCCACCGTCAACGCCGTACGCGAACGCTATCCGGACAAGACACTCGTGGCTGCAATGGAGTTGCATACTTTCAGTAGTCTGATGGCCGATTTCCTGCCGCAGTACAAAGGCTGCATGGCCGAAGCGGATGTGGCTTTCGTCTATTTCAACCCGAAAGTGATTGAGCATAAACGCTTGACTCCGATCACCAAAGAGGAGGTTCGCGATGCGTTTGGCACGAAAAATGTAGAGGTATTTACGGAGAGCGAAGCATTGCAGGAGAGAATAAGATCCGAAATCAAAAATCTGAAATCAAAAATCTCCAACAAGGGCATCGCCCTTCTCATGATGAGTAGCGGAACGTTTGACGGCGTGGACGTCAAGCAATTCGCAAATGAACTGCTAAATAGTTGAGAGTTGAGAGTTTAGAGTTTATGAGAAAGTTTTTCTTTGCCGCGTTGCTATTGATGGCGCAACTGATGTGGGCCAAGCCCCAGAAAAGCATCGTCATTCTTTATGAGAACGATGTACACTGCGCCATTGACGGCTATCAGACCTTAGCGGGTCTTCGTGATGCGATACGCGACACGGCCTATGTAGCCGTTGTCGGCAGCGGTGATTTCGTACAAGGCGGCACCGCGGGAGCCATCTCCAAAGGTCAGTACGTGGCGGATATCATGCGCGAAGTGCACTATGATGCGTTGACCTTGGGAAACCATGAGTTCGACTTCCCGGTGGCACACGTGGCAGGACTGCTCAAACATATCGGAGCACCGGTAGTGAGTGCCAATTTCTGCAACAACCAAACCGGCCAATGTGTCTATCAACCGTTTGTCATCAAGAAATTCGGCAAGACCAAGATTGCTTTCGTCGGCGCTACGACTCCGACCACTTTATACACGGAGACAGGCGCATTCATGGACGGCGACGAACAGGTGTATAACTTACGCGAGAACGATTTCTACGATGTGATGCAGCGCGCCGTGGACAAAGCCCGTAAGAAAGGTGCCAAGTACGTCGTGGTACTGTCGCACGTAAGCGAAGAAGAGAACGAACTCGGTATCACCTCTCATGAGATGGTGAAGCGCACGACCGGTATCGATATCGTCCTGGACGGTCATTCGCATTCGGTCATTCCTCACGACACCGTGCTTAACGCAGCCGGCAAACCGGTAGTCATCACCCAGACGGGTACACAGTTCGCGAACATCGGTAAGCTGCTTATCCGCGAAGGGAAGATGAGTAATGAGTTGATACCATTCAACACCCTCACACAGCGTAACGAACGCGTACACTGGGTCACGGACAGCATCAATGGCCTGATCAAAGAGAAGACGCAACGCGTCGTTTGTCACAGCGATGTAGCCTTGCAGTTTGAGCACAACGGCTTATGGATCCCGCGCACCCAAGAGACGAACACGGGTGACCTGCTCTGCGATGCCTATCGTCATGCCTCGGGTGCCGACATCGCACTCGCCAACGGCGGTGGTTTCCGCAAAGGACAGGTGGCCGGCGACTGGACCTACGGAGATATTGCAGCCATGCTGCCGTATGACAACTGCCTGTGGACCGTCGAAGTGACCGGTGCCACGATCATCGACCTGCTGCAGAAAAACACCGGTCTGCTGCCTCTCGAGGACGGTTCCTTCCCGCAAGTATCGGGTCTCCGCTTTACGGCGCACGTGAGCGACCGGACGGTCAGCGACGTAGAGGTACTTAACAAGCAGACCAACGAATACGAACCTATCGATCCCGAGAAGACCTACACCGTGGCCACTATCGACTATTGCGTAACCGGAGGAGGTTTCCGGGACGTGCTCAAAAACAGCAAAGTCATTCATCGGGGCGAAGTGCTGTATCGCGATATATTAGTGGAATACCTGGAGAAAACCTTAGGCGGACACGTATCCAACGACTACGCAGAACCCCAAGGACGCATCAAAATCATTCAATAAGATGGACAAGCAACAAAAAAGAGATTACCTATACATGCGCATGGCCCGCACATGGGCAGAGAACAGCTACTGCGTTCGCAGGAAAGTAGGCGCGTTACTCGTCAAGAACCAGATGATTATCTCCGACGGATACAACGGTACACCGTCCGGTTTTGAGAATATATGCGAGGATGAGAACAACGTCAGCAAACCGTACGTACTGCACGCCGAAGCGAACGCGTTGACCAAAGTGGCGCGATCGAACAACAGTTCCGACGGCGCGACGCTGTACGTTACCGCTTCCCCGTGCCTGGAGTGCTCCAAACTCATCATCCAATCCGGTATCAAACGCGTCGTGTACGGCGAAGAATACCGTATCATGGACGGAGTGGAACTGCTCAAACGCGCAGGTATTGAGGTCGTTTTCCTCAACAACCAAGATCATCAATAATCAATCATCAATTATCAATCATCAATAATCAATCATCAATGAAGAAATATCTTCTTCCTACAATCACCGTTATCGGCGTCGCGCTGGGCATCTTGATCGGCTCTGCGCTGACCCAGAATGCGAATGCGCAGCGTATCGTTTATCAGAACGGACAGTGGCATTTAGAGCAATCGAAAGTGGACCGGTTAATCCAACTGATGGAGAGCGCATACGTGGATAAAATCAACGTGGACAGTATCACGGATGAGGTGATGGCCGAGTTGGTACAGAAACTTGACCCCCACTCTTCGTACATCCCCAAAGAAGATTTGGAGATGGTGAACTCCGAGTTAGCCGGTTCGTTCTCCGGCATCGGTGTGCAGTTCACGATTCAGCAGGATACCGTCAATATCGTAGCCGTCATTGCCGGCGGTCCGAGTGAAGGAGTCGGCGTGCTGGCAGGCGATAAGATAATAGCCGTGGACGACAGCGTTTTCGTAGGCAAAAAGATGAACAACGAGAAAGTGATGAAGACGCTGCGCGGACCCAAAGGGACGAAAGTCAAACTCGGTATTGTGCGTGCCGGTTCGTCAGAACCTCTCTCCTTTACCATCACCCGCGGCGATATCCCCGTTAACTCTGTCGATGCCAAGTTCATCATTGAGAGCCATGGAAAGAAACTCGGCTTCATCCGCGTCAATAAGTTCAGCGAGACGACCTACAAAGAGTTCATCACCGCGCTTGCCGACCTCAAGGCCAAAGGTGCGACCGCTTACATCGTGGACCTGCGTGAGAACAGCGGCGGATACATGGATCAGGCCATCCGGATGGCAAACGAGTTCTTGCGTCGTGGTGAGCTGATTGTCTATGCGGAGGGTCGCTCCTACCCTCGTTACGAAGCCAAAGCAGACGGTTCGGGTAGGTTCAAAGAGGTACCGTTAGTGGTGCTCATTGATGATTTCTCAGCTTCGGCAAGCGAGATCTTCTCCGGCGCAATGCAGGATAACGACCGCGCCACTATCATCGGTCGCCGCTCGTTCGGCAAAGGGCTCGTGCAGCAACAGATGCCGTTCGACGACGGCAGTGCCGTACGTCTGACCGTTGCACGTTACTACACGCCGAGCGGACGTTGTATCCAGAAACCCTACACCATGGGTGATCTCAAAGACTATGACAAAGAGCTGGTGGAGCGCTTCGAGCACGGCGAGTTCTACTCGGCGGACAGCGTCCATTTTGCGGACACGACGACCTATCACACCAAAGGTGGACGTATTGTGCACGGCGGTGGAGGTATCATGCCCGATGTGTTTGTGGGACGCGACACAACGCTCAACACGCCCTATTACAACAAGGTGGTCAACCTCGCTTTCACCTATCAGTTTGCGTATCAATATACGGACAAGCACCGCAAAGAGTTGCTGAAATTCAAAGACTGGCAGAGTCTGGAGAAACATCTGAATCATCAGAACCTCGTTAAGGAGTTTGCGGCGTTTGCCGCCACCAAAGATGTAGCTCCGGTAGAGGCAGAGATACAAAAATCGCGTCCTTTGCTGACGCGACTTCTGAATGTGTATATCGTCCGTAATATACTGGGCGATGAAGGTTTCTTCCCGCTCTTCGAGCGCGATGATGAGATCACCAAACGCGCTGTGGAAGAGCTGTCGAAATAAAGATTAACGAACTCGTATTCCGGTTACGTTATACTTCGATCCATCGGGAAGGGTGAGATAAAGTTTACCGTTCTCGATGGTTTTTTGTGCACGTTGTATCGGTTGGGTCTCAATGAATCCCGTACCCGTACCCTTACAACTAGCTTTGATATTCAGGTTCTTGATTTCCCAAGTGGCATAGTTACTTGCCGTACTCATGTATTTGAAAGCAAAGACAGTATTCTTGCCTACCATCGAAGTCGGCACGGTTACACTGGTGGATACAAAGGTCCAGTCTTTATTCGAAGCATAGGTCGGGATAGTCAGTTGATGCCATTCCGATGCGGCGAAACTACCCTGATAGTCCGGTGTCACCCAAAGACTCATCTCTTCTGAATACGTAACAGCAAACTTATGCGTATGCTCGAAGCTGAGTGAAACGGACTGCATCTCCGACAAGTCCATCTCCGGCGTCAGCATGTAATCTGTATAGCCGCCTTGTTTCTGCGCTTTGGCGTATCCTCCGCTGGTGTTCCAATACCAAATACCGGCCTCGGAAGTCATTCCGGTAAAGCCCGATGCCAGATACGTTGCATCAATATCTTCACACTCACCGGGTTGTTTCATCGGCAGATTGAAGGCCACCAGACAGGCGTCATGGTCGCTATACCGATAGTTGTAGTTCAAAGAGGCATCCTCGCCGCAGGAGGTACAGATATGGAAGATACCGGCACCGGTGATATAATTCGCCATCGATTCATTGGCGAACACATGGTCAATCAACTCAGGCGTCGAATAATAACAATGCGAGAAAGCACTCGGGTCATACTTGAGTACCTGCTCCTCGAAACCGGCATTCTCGATGATCGTGATCGGGTTCTCTCCCTTCTGACAGTTCAAATCGCCCAAGATCAGAATATCGGGATCAGCGGCTTTCGATTTCAATGCGTTAATCAGATCGTTCGCATTCTTCTCGCGGTTGCTGTTTCCTGCGTCATCCGAAGAGTCCTTCGCCTTAAAATGGTTCATGGCAAGCGTGAAACGCTCCTTTGTAGCCAACTCTTCGAATGC
This sequence comes from Paludibacteraceae bacterium, assembly GCA_017478035.1. Lineage (GTDB taxonomy): Bacteria > Bacteroidota > Bacteroidia > Bacteroidales > Paludibacteraceae > Colicola. The sequence goes on from JAFVHA010000097.1 coordinate 5,349, forward strand.
TTGGATACGCTGCGTGTTCTTGTAGTAATTAGCGGTCG
>JAFVHA010000098.1 GCA_017478035.1 Paludibacteraceae bacterium
ACATACTTGCCGCCTCCCTTTTGCTCGGAGAAGTCCACCTCGGCAAAGACTGTCGGGACGGGGTTGTCCAAGTCCATGACACGCTTGGCTTCGAGGTTCTCAGGTCCTTGCGGACTATGGGTAGAGAGATACACAGTGGGGTGCTTGCGGATGAACTCACGGATGCGGTTCTGCGTGACGCGGGCGGCAGCCAGGTCATCATACACGACAGAGAGTTTGTCGGCATACAGCGCCTCGTCGCAATACGTTATATCGCCGTGAATCATATAGAACAGGTCGCCGTCTTCCACGATGATAATACTGTTGCCGCGTGTGTGTCCTTCGGCCTTGACAAACCATATACCGTCCTGTATCTTCTGCGCCTCGGGGAAGTTATAATACGCGCCGTCGGAATAAGTCACCGGCACGAGGTTGTCAATCCCCTCCAGTTCGGCAGCTCCTAACTCATGCGCATTGACGAATATCTGCGCGTTAGGGAAGGATTTTAACTCGCCGGAGTGGTCTGCATGACGGTGGGTGAGCAGGATCTTGGTCACTTGTTCGGGCTGGTAACCCAACGCTTTGAGGTTGTCGATATAGTCGCCGCAGGCATAGCCAGTGAAACCTAACGACTCTTCGGTGGGCACTTCCTCGGGGAAGCCTTTTGGAAAACCGGTGTCCACGAGAATGACGTCCTTGCCGGTGTCAATCAGGTAGTTCTGAAGACTGCCGCGATAGCGGATGTTATGGTCGAACTTGTCTTGTCCCTCTTCGCCTCCGAAGGCGAACGGCTGGGTGTAGAATCCGTCTTTGCGGAATTTAACTGCTTTGATTTGCATAATGCTGTTCGTTTCTTATTCCTCTATTTTTACAAATTTCTCTTTCTTGCGTTTGCATCGCGGACAACGCCATGTATCCGGCAACTGCTCAAACGGTGTACCGGCAGGGATATTCTGTTTCGGGTCTCCTTTCTCCGGATCATACTTGTACTTACACGGACAGATGTATTTATCCATAATAGTTGATTTTTTATGTTTAAACAAAATGGGGAAGAGCCGAGACCCTTCCCCGCCAAAGAAATTCATTTGCCTGCGATTGTGGCGCAGGGTTCTTAGTTAGCCGGAGCCCACTTGCAACGCACCGGTGAAACGATTGCACCTTCTTTCTTAAGTTCTGCAAACGCTTTGTCCACCTCTTTGCGGTCGGCGTTCAATGCCTTTGTTACGTCACCTGCCGAAACCGGCTTGCCTGCTGCACGCATGGCAGCTAAAACTTGCTCTTTCATAATAATTTGATGTTGTTTGGCGGCAGAGCCGCTGTTTGATGTTGTTAATTAGAACTTCAGTTCTTCTACCAGTTCCATGAGTTTGTAGAAACGGGCTGTGGCGTCCTTAACCTCCCACATGACTGCATTCTCGCCGTGGGCGCCGAGAGCGGCTTTGAGGGAGGGCATGTGCGCCAGCATGGCTTCTTTCACCTCGGGACGGGGGTCCTCCACGAGTTTGCACTCCACACGGAGTGTCTGACCCTTGAAGGCGCAGAACTCCGCCTTGCAGTTGTTTTTCAACTGGTCTGCTGCGGCAGTACGTGCAAAAGACATGAGGTACAGTTTGTCCTCAAAGAGTAACTGTGCGCCGTACACGCGAACTCGCGGCTGATCACCCTCTATGGTAGCCAGATAGAAGGTCTTGGCATCCTCCAAGAAGTCAAATACTTTCTTTGCTGCTTCCATAATTACATCATCTCAATTAAGAAGTTCTCGTAACCGAGTTTGTCGATGTAGTTGAGGTACTGCTTCTCCCAAGCCATGTGCTCTACCTCGCCGTCAATCCATTTCTGGATGAGTTTCTGGGTGGGGTAGTCATCTGCGAAAGCGGCAGCCAGTTCGCTCAACTCTTTGATTGCGCCCTCGTTGTAGTCGGTCTCAATCTGCTGTTTCGGGTCGTCATAGAACGGGAACTCGATGGTCTTCATAGCCTCTTGCAGGTCAGCCGGCTTGCAGCCGAGCTCTACCAAGCGGTTGAGAACCTCTTCTGCCTCGTCCCACTCTTCCTCTGCTTCCTCTTTCCATTTGTCAGCCAGCTTGTTCCAGCCGTTCAGACGGTCGTACGCCGAGAAAGCGAAATGTTGTTTACTGTTTCCAAACCATACTGAGCCCAGATATGCCAGGCCTTTCAGTGCTTCTTCTTTTGTCATAATAGTAAAAATTTAAAGGGTTATTTATTAAGTTTTTTCAGTTCTTCAATCAGTTTATCGAGAGACGGAATCATATGCAGGATCTCGTTCATCTCTTCATCCGGCATCATTACCGCTTTCTGCATGTTTTCAGGGATGTACTGCGCCTGTTCGTAGAGCGCTTTGCCTTGATTGGTGAGCGATACGATGCGCTGGCGCGTATCTTCTTTACCGCGTGTACGCGTGATGAGTCCCGCTTTCTCCATGCGTTGCAAGAGCGGCGTCATCGTATTCGTATCCAGCATCAACCGCTTGCCGATGTCGCATACCGGTTGCTTGTCCTGCTCCCAGAGTACCAACAGCACCAAATACTGCGGATACGTGATACTCAACGGATCCAGATACGGGTGATACGCACCCATCATCAACCGCGCCGCAGAGTACAGACGGAAACACAATTGGTTCTCTAATTTCAGTTGCTCATTATCCATTATTTTGTGATTTATATCGTTCACGATGCAAAATTACAAAAAATATTTTAATGTCGCAAGCGATATATACAAAAAGTGTACATTTCTTAAAAAACGTACACTCAATAATAAAATAAGTACTGTTATTTCCCCATCTTCTCTTTTAGATGGTTGTGACTGGGACCTTCTTTGATAGAGTTATTAAATTATTGTATTGCGTGTCGCTAACGGGCTCAAGCCATTCGTTCGTGGCACCCGGTTGCTCTTGGGTATGGATTGCCAAGTGTTGCATCCACGAGTCCGCCGCGGCTCCATGCCAGTGTTTGACGCCTTC
>JAFVHA010000099.1 GCA_017478035.1 Paludibacteraceae bacterium
GTTTTAAAATAAGCATTGTCTAGGAATACTCTGGTGCGCTCTATTGCCACTTAGTAGATTAACTGGTTGGGGTTAGTTAAATCGGTTGCAAAGGTACGAAAAATTTTTGATATATGCAAATTTAGAGGTGGTTTTCCTTAAAAATGATGGACAAAATGACCAGGATACAATCTCTGGAAATGAACGAAGGTGGGAAGAAAAACTCCGCGGAAGACAGCCACAAAAATGCAATTAAGGTGCAAATATTTGTAAGTTTGGCATAGTTTTTGCATACTAAAAAGCGGGATAAAATCCCGCAGTGAGATATTTTTAAAACACTATACAAAATTATGCAAAATCCAGTGGATATTAGAGAACTTCAGGAGCGTGTAGAGCGCGAGAGTTCGTTTGTAGATGCCCTTACGTTGGGCATGAATCAAGTGATTGTAGGTCAGAAACATTTGGTTGAGAGTTTGTTAATCGGTTTGCTGAGCGACGGGCACATATTGTTGGAAGGCGTGCCGGGTTTGGCAAAAACTCTCGCCATTAAAACTTTGAGTGACCTTATCAAAGCCAATTTCAGTCGTATTCAGTTTACTCCGGATTTGCTGCCGGCAGACGTTATCGGTACGCAGATTTACTCTCAGAAGAGCGAAGAGTTTAAGATCAAACGCGGTCCTATCTTCGCTAATTTTGTGTTGGCAGACGAGATCAACCGTGCGCCGGCAAAAGTGCAGAGTGCGTTGCTTGAGGCGATGCAGGAACGTCAAGTGACGATCGGAGAGCAGACGTTTAAGTTGGATGATCCGTTCCTCGTTTTGGCTACGCAGAACCCGATTGAGCAGGAAGGTACGTATCCGCTGCCTGAGGCACAGACCGACCGTTTCATGCTGAAGGTGGTAATCGGTTATCCGAAGAAAGAGGAAGAGCAAGCCATCATTCGTCAGAACATTGCTTCCGAGAAGAAACAGGTACTGCCGATTCTGAGTACAGCGGATATCATCAAGGCACGCAAGATCGTGGAGGAGGTGTATTTGGACGAGAAGATCGAGAAGTACATCGTAGATATCGTGTTTGCAACGCGTAATCCGGAGGAGTACGGTCTGAAGGACACGAAACAGATGATTGCTTTCGGCGGAAGTCCCCGTGCTTCGATTAACCTCGCAAAGGCTGCGCGTGCGTACGCGTTCATTCATAGAAGAGGTTACGTGACGCCGGAAGATGTACGTGCCGTTTGCTACGACGTGCTGCGTCACAGAATTGGTTTGACCTATGAGGCAGAGGCCAATAATGTAACGACCGAGGATATTATCACGGAGGTACTCAATGCAGTACAAGTACCTTAAGGATTCGAAGATTTGAAGATTCGAAGATTCGAAAATTAACATTACAAGAATTCGAATCATAAATCAATCTTCAAATTTAAAATTTTCAAATCTTCAAATTGTCTTATGACCAGTGAAGAGTTATTACAGAAAGTCAGGAAGATAGAGATCAAGACTCACGGGTTGAGTCGGAACATCTTCGCGGGCGAGTACCACAGCCAGTTCAAAGGTCGTGGTATGGCTTTTAGCGAGGTGCGCGAGTACCAGCCGGGGGATGATGTGCGGTCGATAGACTGGAATGTGACGGCGCGTATGAACAGGCCGTACATCAAGGTCTATGAGGAGGAACGCGAGTTGACGGTGATGTTGCTCGTCGATGTGAGCGGTAGTCGCAATTTCGGAACGGTGAGCCAGATGAAACGTGACACGATGGCCGAAGTAGCCGCTACACTCGCATTCTCAACGATCGAGAACAACGACAAAGTGGGTGTGATCTTCTTCTCTGACCAGATAGAGAAATTCATTCCGCCCAAGAAAGGTAAAAGCCATGTGCTGCATATCATCCGCGAGTTGTTGAGTTTCGAACCGGAACACACGGGCACGGATATCAATGCGGCGCTGCAATTCCTGACGAACGCGCAGAAACGGCGTTGTACGGCGTTTCTTATTTCGGATTTCATAGGGGTTACCGGTGACGGGTTACTGGTTACGGGAAGCCGCGAGGTGGCGCCGATTGTGATTGCAAGCAGGAAGCATGATTTGAGTGCGATACAGATCTACGATCGTCGTGACGCGGAGATGCCGGATGTCGGTTTGCTCAAAGTGCGCGACCCGGAGACAGGGGCACGTGTGTGGACAGACACCAGTATGGCAAGTGTGCGCAACGCGTACGGACAGGCTTGGCGCAACCAGCAGGCTTCGCTGGAGACCATTTACACCAAGACGGGAATGAATCACGTATCCATCCGCACGGATGAGGACTATGTGAAAAAGTTGATGCAACTCTTTCATTATTGATAATTGATGATTTATGATTTATAATTTATTATTAGCGATAGTAGTTTCGGCGAGTATTGACTCGACCACGCTGATGTTGGGCGACCAGACGAACTTGCATTTACAGGTGACGCAGGATGCCCAGGAACGCGTGGAGTGGCCTGTTTTCGGCGAGACGTTGCAGGAAGGTATTGAGATAGTCGATAAGACCACCGTTGATACCACTACCCTGCCCGACGGACGCGTACAACTGAAGCAGGATCTGACGCTGACGTCCTTCAAAGACTCGCTGTTTGCGATTGATGAGATTGCTTTTGCACTCGGCAGAGACACTTTCTGGACCGAAGCGTTGGCACTCAACGTGGTACAGCCTTTTGAAGTGGACAGTTCGTTAGCCATCACCGACATCAAGGATATCGAGAAAGCACCGATATGGTGGTGGGGCATCATCCGCTGGATATTGTTGGGCCTGCTGCTCGCCGGTTTGGCTGTAGGCGGATGGTACGCTTGGCGGTGGTATCTAAAGAACCGCAAGCCCGAAGAGGAAGAGATCAATCCGGAGTTGCTGCGTCCGGCCGATGAAGTGGCATTGGAGAAGTTGGACGAGATCAAGGCGCAGAAGATTTGGAAGGACGGAAAGGTCAAAGAGTACCAGACCGAACTGACGGATGTCGTGCGTGAGTATATCGGTCGTCGCTTCGAAGTACACAGTACGGAGAAGACGAGTGACGAGACACTGAGAGAGTTGAAACCGATTCTTATGAATGGTGGATTGATTAATGGTGACGCTTCGCTTAATGGTGATGGGAAAGAGCTCTACGAGAAGTTGCGTAAGATGCTGCAACTCGCGGATCTTGTGAAGTTCGCCAAATGGCACACGACGCCGGATGAGAACGAGCAAGGACTGACCACGGCTTATGAGTTCGTCAATGAGACGAAGATAGTGGAAGAGTTGAAAGTTGAGAGTTTAGAGAAGTCAGAAAGTTAAAAGTTGTAAGTTTATGACATTTGCTAATCCGGGATATTTGTTTTTACTGCTGCTGTTGATCCCCATCATCGGCTGGTACGCCTATGAGTTATGGAAGAGTGATGCGAGTGTGCAGTTAAGCGACACCAGTACTCTTGCGGCACAGCCGAAGAGTTGGCGTATATGGCTGCTCCACGTGCCATTCGGTTTGCGTGTAGCGATTGTGACCTTGTTGAGTTTGGCTTTGGCCCGCCCGCAGTTGACGAATCGCTGGTCATCGGAGAGTACCGAAGGTATCGATATCATGATGGCGCTTGACATATCGGGTACGATGTTAGCCGAGGACTTGAGGCCGAACCGCCTGGAGGCCGCCAAACAAGTGGCGTCCGACTTCGTCATCGCCCGTCCGAATGACCAGATCGGTCTGGTTGTGTTCGCCGGAGAGAGTTTCACCCAATGCCCGCTGACCACCGATCACGCGGTGCTGGTGAACCTGTTCAAGTCGGTAGAATACGGCATGATTGAAGACGGAACCGCCATCGGTCTGGGTCTGGCGAACGCCGTGAACCGCATGAAAGACAGTCAGACGAAATCGAAAGTGGTGATCTTGTTGACCGACGGTAGTAATAACCGCGGAGACATCGACCCGCAGACGGCGGCTGAGATTGCCAAGACGTTCGGTATCCGCGTTTATACGGTAGGTGTAGGTTCTTACGGCCAAACCCGCGTGCCTGTTCATACGCCTATTGGCGTACAATACATGACGATGGACTCGGAGTTTGACGAAGGTACGCTTCGCCGCATTGCGGAGACCACCGGCGGGCAGTATTTCCGCGCGACCGACAACAGCAGTTTGAAACGTATCTACGAGCAGATTGACCAGTTGGAGAAGACCAAACTGCGGGTTCGCGAATACAGCAAACATACGGAGAACTTCGCACCTTTCCTGATGGCAGCTCTGATTTGCTTGCTATTGGAAGTTATTTTGAGATATTTCGTTTTACGCACAATTAGTAATTGATATGTTTCGATTTGCAAATATAGAAATACTTTGGTTCGGGATAACAGTTATTGTTATTGCGTGTGTGGCATACTGGCTGTACAATAAGCGCAAGAAACGCCAGTTGGAGGAGTTTGGTGACAAGGAATTGGTAGAGGCGTTGATGCCGAACGCGAGTCGGATAAGACCGAATGTCAAGTTCGGTATAGTGATGGTTGCTTTAGCGTTCTTGGTTGTAGCGGCCGCGAGACCGCAGTTCGGTCAGTCCGAGCGCACGGAGAAACGCAACGGTATCGAAGCGATCGTGGCATTGGATATCTCCAATTCGATGCTGGCGGAAGACGTTGCCCCGAACCGTCTGGACCGCGCCAAACAGATGTTGAGCAAGTTGATGGATAACATGGTGAACGACAAAGTGGGTCTGGTGGTTTTTGCCGGTGACGCTTTCGTTCAGTTACCTATTACCTGCGACTACGTATCCGCGAAGATGTTCCTCAATTCGATCAAGCCGGACCTTATCAAAACGCAAGGAACGGCTATCGGTCAGGCCCTCTCGACATCCATCCGTTGTTTCGGAGAACAGAGTGACGCGAGTCGTGCTATCATCCTTATCACCGACGGCGAGAACCACGAAGACGATGCAGTAGCCGTCGCCAAGCGCGCCAGAGAAGAAGGCATACAGGTGTTAGTGGTAGGTATCGGCAAACCGGAAGGAAGTCCTATCCCGTTGCCCGGCACGAACAACTTCATCAAAGACCGTCAAGGCAATGTGGTGGTCAGTAAGCTCAACGAAGAGATGTGCCGCGAGATTGCGCAAGCCGGAGGCGGTATATACGTACGCTGCGACAACAGCAACACCGCCACGAAAGCTATTCAAAAGGAATTGGACAAACTCGCTACACAAGAGATCGAGACACAGGTGTACACCGATTATAACGAGCAGTTCCAGAGTTTTGCGTTGATAGCGTTACTGCTGCTTGTGATCGATTTCTTTATCTTCAACCGCAAGAACAAGATGATTACCAAATGGGATATTTTCGGCGACTCGACACGACGTCATGTTGTCACGACGATGTTGATTCTCTGTAGTCTCAGTATGTTTGCACAACGCGAGGCCGGTGACGTACGCAAAGGCAACCGTGATTACAAGAAGCAGAATTTTACTGAGGCAGAGATTGATTACCGCCGTGCGTTAGAGACCAACAAGAACAGTTACGAGGCGCACTATAACTTAGGAGACGCGCTGTTCAAACAAGACAAATACGCCGACGCACAGGCTGAGTTTGAGACCGCTGCGAGAATGCTGGACCGCAAGGAGGACAAGGAACGTTTTTCCAAAGCAATGCACAATATCGGTAACTGCCATTTTGCACAACAGAAATACGACAAAGCAGTATCCGCCTATCAGGAGTCACTGCGCGCTAATCCGAAAGATAACGACACGCGGTATAACTTAGTGAAGGCGATGGAGATGTTGCAACAGCAACAAGAGCAACAACAGCAAGAACAGCAGAACGACGACCAGATGGATAAGGAGACCGCCGAGCAAATCTTGCAGGCCTTGGAGCAAGACGAACAAGATACGCAAGAGAAAATGCAACGGCAGCAGGGTAAGAAACGTCGAGTAGAGAAAGAATGGTAGTTGCTTGCGCTAATACTCGCGTGACTCGCTGCCTCGCAGCTCAATTACGCTACGTATTGCGCTACGCAGTCTCCCCAGAGCAAACAGCCTACGGCTTCGGTTTACTCCGGGGACCCCAATAAAACAAATAGAATATGTATAAGAAATTTTCAATATTGTTTTTATTCGTCGGCATCGCGTTAGGCGCGTTTGCCGATGAGGTGATTTTTAAGGCACAAGCGCCGAAACAGGTGGTGGTAGGCAAACCGTTCCAGTTCACGTTGTCCGTCAACCAGCGTAGCCGCGACCTGCGTGCTCCGGAGTTCACTGATTTTGATGTACTGAGCGGTCCGTACACCAGTACCAGTAGTAGTACTTCGTTTGTCAACGGACGGCGTACGTCGACGTTCGAGCAGACCTACACGTACATGCTCATGGCCCAACGAACCGGTTCGTTTACCATCGGTCCGGCGACTGTCAAGGTTGATGGCGAACAGGTACAGTCCAACGGCGTGCGTATCGAAGTACTGCCGGAAGACAGTCAGCCTTCCCAGCAATCAGGCAATCAACAGTCATCCGGCCAGTCCGGCAGTTCCGGTTCTTCCCGTTCATCCGGCACAGCTTCCTCGGAGAACCTGTTTGTCCGCACTATCGCGTCCAAGACACGCGTGCATGAACAGGAAGCGCTGATGATCAGCTACAAGCTCTATTTCGCGAATGTGGACGTGACCCAGCTGACCAACAACACCAAGTTGCCGGAGTTCACCGGGTTCCTCAAACAGGACTTGGAACAGGGCGAGATACAAACGGAGTTGGAGCACTATAACGGACGAAACTACCAGACGGCCGTTCTCTACCGCACGATCTTGTACCCGCAGCACTCGGGTGACATCAAGATAGAGCCGGCGAACTTTGAAGCCGTTCTGCGCGTGCAGACCCAACAACGCGCACGGTCTATTTTCGATGATTTCTTCGGATCATACACAAATGTGACGAAGATGCTTACTGCACCGAGTGTGACTATTCATGTAGCGGCATTGCCTGGCGGCAAGCCTGCCGGTTTCTCGGGCGGCGTAGGTAAATTCACTATGACGCCGTCTATCTCGCAAACCGAGTTACAGGCCAACGAAGCCGTGACCATCAAGATTGATATCACCGGTGCAGGCAACATGAAACTGCTCAAGACTCCTGCCATCGACTGGCCCGAAGGCTTTGAGCCTTATGATCCCAAGGTAACCAATAATTTCCGCACCACAACGGCCGGTGTAAGCGGTACCAAATCGATTGAATATCTGGCCATTCCGCGCAGTGCGGGTGAATATACGATTCCGGCAGTCCGGTTCAGTTATTTCGATATTGACGAAAAAGCTTACAAGACGCTGAGTACGCCCGAATATACGATTCACGTAAAACGCGGAAACGGGGCCAATGGTGGTAATGGAGAAAACAGTGAAGCGCAGGTTATTTCCTACACCCAGAAAGAAGATATCAAGCAACTCGGAACCGATATCCGGTATATTGACACGAAGCCATTACAAATTAAAAATGAAAAACTAATAATTATAAATTATGACTTCCTTTGGTTGTGGTACGTCGTGCCGCTGATTATTGCGCTGATCCTGCTGGTTATATTGCGCAAGCAGATCAAGGAGGCGGCTGACATCACACGTGTCCGTTACAAACGCGCGAACAAAGTGGCACAGAAACGACTCAAAGCCGCCGCAGCAGCCTTGAAGGCTAATAATAAAGATGCTTTCTATGCGGCGATAGAACAGGCAGCATGGACTTATCTCAGCGATCGTCTGTCTATACCTACAGCGGACCTGAACAAAGAGAATATCGCCACGTTACTGCGTCAGAAAGGCGTAAGCGACACACGTATCAGTGAGGTAATGAACGTATTGAGTACGGCGGAGTTCGCACGTTATGCGCCAAGTACCGACCATGCGATGGATGACCTCTATACCGCTACAACGAACTTGATTAACAATTTGGAAAACGAAAAGATATGAGAATAGATAGTTTTTTCGGTATAACGTCATTACGTTATTACGTTATTACGACATTGCTCGTTTGCAGCACATTGACCTTCGCGCAAAGTGATTTCGATGTAGCGAATGCCGCTTATGCAGACGGACGTTATGAGGAAGCGGCTACACTGTATCAGTCTCTGTTGGACGAGCAAGAGGATGCCACGCTGTATTATAACTTAGGCAACGCCCGTTTCAAACAAGGCGAGTTGGCGCAGGCCATCTTGAATTACGAGCGGGCTCTTCGTCTGCAGCCGAACAACAAAGATGCGCAATACAACCTTGCTTTCGCGCAGAGCCGTATCACGGACAATATTGTAGAGCAGGACTTCTTCTTGTCTTCCTGGGCGCGCGCGATACGTAATAACTTACGCGAGCGTACGTGGTTGGGTTTGTCCATCGGCCTATTCATCTTGGGTTTGGTGGGACTGCTTCTCTTCCTGTTGGGACGCGAACCATGGATTCGCAAGACGGCTTTCCACACGGCATGGCTTGCCCTACTCTTCTCACTCATCACGGGCTTGAATGCCTACTCACTGCATCAACGTGATACGCTGCGCAACGAAGCCATCATCACGCAGGGAGTGGTCAATGCCAAGTCTTCTCCGGACCGTTCCGGAACGGATCTGTTCACACTGCACGAAGGCACGAAAGTGACGATTCGTGAGACCCTCGGCGAATGGTGCAACATCCGGGTCGGCAATAACGAAGGATGGATCAAACAACAAAACATGGAGCGCATTTGACGCTCCATATTTTGTAAAATCAACAAAAAAAGATAGAGACGCTCGAATGAACGTCTCTATCTTTTTTCCTTAACCGGTAACCTATAACCGGTAACCGTTACAAGCTCTTCGCTACTTCGATTTCTTCGAAGGACTCGAGTATATCCCCTTCTTTGAGGTCGTCGTAAGCCTTGAGGCTCAGACCGCACTCGGTGTTGACGCCGGCTTCCTTGATATCGTCCTTGACGTGCTTGAGGGAAGCGAGTTCAGCGGTCTTGATAACGATACCGTCACGGATGACGCGTACTTTGTTACCGCGTTTGATCTTACCCTCACGCACAATACAACCGGCAATCGTGCCGACCTTGGATATATGGAAGGTCTGCAGCACTTCGAGTGTCGCCGTGACTTCTTCTTTGACTTCAGGCGCCAACATACCTTCCATAGCGGCCTTGACCTCGTTGATAGCATCGTAGATGATGGAATAGATACGGATGTCCACCTCTTCGGTCTCTGCCATCTTGCGGGCCGTACCGGTAGGACGGACGTTGAAGCCGACGATGATAGCGTCAGAAGCCGCAGCGAGCATGACATCCGAATCACTGATGGCACCCACAGCACCGTGGATGACATTGACTTGTATGTTCTCTGTCGAGAGTTTGATGAGCGAGTCTTTGATTGCCTCCACGGAACCGTCCACATCGGCTTTGACGATGATATTGAGCTCCTTGAAGTCACCGATAGCGAGACGACGACCGATCTCTTCCAGGCCGACGTGTTTCTTCGTGCGGATGGACTGTTCGCGTTGTAGTTGCTCACGTTTGTTGGCTATCTCGCGTGCCTCCTGCTCCGTCGGCAGTACGTTGAACTCGTCACCGGCCTGCGGTGCGCCGTTCAGACCGAGAATCGAGCAAGGCTCACCCGGACGCACCTCGGTGATCTTCTGTCCACGCTCATTGAACATCGCTTTGATACGTCCGTGGAACGTTCCTGCCAGCACGATGTCTCCCATATGAAGCGTACCGTCCTGCACGAGGAGCGTAGCTACGTATCCGCGTCCTTTGTCGAGCGAAGACTCGATAACCGAACCTTTGGCACGACGTTTGGGGTTGGCTTTGAGGTCAAGGATATCTGCTTCCAACAGCACTTTCTCCAAGAGTTCGAACACACCGGTTCCTTTCTTCGCAGAGATCTCCTGGCACTGGTATTTACCACCCCAGTCCTCCACGAGGATGTTCATGTTCGACAATTGTTCGCGAATCTTATCGGGGTTAGCGCCCGGCTTATCTACTTTGTTGATCGCGAAGACCATCGGTACACCGGCCGCCTGGGCATGGTTGATCGCCTCAATGGTCTGCGGCATGACGGCATCGTCGGCCGCGATGATGATGATGGCGATATCGGTCACTTTCGCTCCACGTGCACGCATGGCGGTAAACGCTGCGTGACCCGGTGTATCCAGGAAAGTGATATGACGTCCGTTCTTGAGCTTGACGTTGTAGGCACCGATATGCTGGGTTATACCACCGGCCTCACCGGCAATCACATTGGCATTACGGATATGGTCGAGCAAAGAAGTCTTACCGTGATCGACGTGACCCATGACGGTGATGATCGGGCAGCGGGACTCGATATCCTCATCGTTGATGACCTCATCGGCGTTAATCTCTTCCACCACATGCGCGGCGACGTACTCCGTCGTGAAACCGAACTCCTCGGCCACGAGGTTGATCGTCTCTGCATCGAGTCGCTGGTTGATGGAAACGAACAGACCGAGCGACATACAGGTACCGATAATCTTATTCACCGGCACGTTCATCATGACGGCGAGGTCATTGGCGGTCACGAACTCGGTCAGTTTGAGCACTTTGGACTGTTCCTGTTGCTCCATGATCTCGAGTTCATGCTTCTCGCGTTCCTGTTCGCGGCGTTCACGCTTGTATTTGGACGTGTTACTCTGGTTCTTCTTCTGCTGGAGACGGCTGAGTGTCTCTTTCAAAGCGCGATCGACCTCCTCCTGCGTAGCCTCACGCGGCTGGTTTTTCTTATTCTTCTTACCGGCCTGGTTACGCTTGTCATTCGGATCCACCTTGGTTGCGTTGTTCTTGATACGCTCACGTTTACGGCGTTCAGCGGCAGCCTGCTGGGCCTGCTCATGCTGAGCCTGCTGGGCCTGCTGACGTTCCTCACGCTCTTTGCGTTTCTGCTCTTTGGTTTTCTTGGCAGGACGCGTAGAGGTATCGATGGAGTCGAGGTCAATCTTACCTAACACTTTCGGTGCTTTCTTCAGTTCGGGTTTGCCGAGTGTGAAGATCTCCTTTTTCTTAGGCTCTTGACTCTTGGCTGCCGGCTCTTGACTCTTGGCTTTCTCGGTCTCAGATTGGGCTTTCTCTGCCTCCTCTTGGGCTTTGGCAGCTTCTTCGGCGGCTTTCTGAGCAGCTATGCGGGCAGCCTCACGTCTGGCAGCTTCAGCCGCCAAACGCGCCTCCTCTTCGGCTTCCTTGGCACGCTTCGCTTCTTCGGCAGCAGCACGTTCGGCTTCTTCACGCGCTTGACGTGCAGCGGCTTGACGATCCGCTTCTATCTTGGTGGCCATGTCCTTGTTGAACTCTTTGGCAAGCAGCAGATAGAGATCGTCGTCGATACGCACGTTAGGGTCCGACTCGATGGAATGACCGTTCTTCTCGCACCATGCGGTGAGAGTAGCCATACCGATATTCAGTTCTTTACATGCTTTAATTAATTTTATAGCCATAATATCATTTACAATTTAGTCATTTACTATTTGTTCATTTATGTACCATTTGGTTATTTAGTCATTCTATTTCTGACATCTTGCGCCTTGATTAAACGGCCAAATGTCTCAATAAATGGTAAATGGTATATGACCAAATGGTAAATCAATTCGATTTCATCGCCTTAGTCGTTCTCAAATTCGGCAGCGAGGATACGAAGCACGTCGTCAATCGTCTCCTCCTCGAGGTCGGTCTGCTTGAGCAGTTCCTCTTTGCTGGTACCGAGCACATCCTTGGCGGTATCGAGACCGATAGCCTTGAAGGCATCGATAACCCACTGGTCGATCTCATCGTTGAACTCGTCCAGATAGATATCGTCCATGTCTTGCTCATCCATCTCGCGATAGACGTCAATCTCGTATCCTGTGAGCATGGAAGCCAGTTTGATATTGAAACCACCCTTACCGATAGCGAGGCTCACCTCGTCGGGCTTCAGATATACCTTGGCGGTCTTTGCCTCCTCGTCGATCTCCATGCTGGAAATCTTCGCGGGCGCCAAAGCACGCTGGATATACAGGTTGATATTCGATGTATAATTGATGACATCGATATTCTCATTGCGCAACTCGCGCACGATGCCGTGGATACGTGCTCCCTTGACGCCCACACAAGCGCCAACCGGGTCGATACGGTCATCGAACGTCTCCACTGCCACTTTGGCACGCTCTCCCGGGATACGGGCGATCTTCTTGATGGCGATGAGGCCTTCTTTCACTTCGGGTACCTCCTGCTCGAAGAGACGCTGCAGGAACAAGGGACTGGTACGGCTGAGGATGATCTTCGGGTTCTGGTTTTTGTTTTCTACCTGAACGACCACGGCGCGAACCATCTCACCTTTGCGGTAGAAGTCGGTAGGGATCTGGTTCTGTTTGGGCAGGTACATCTCGTTGCCCTCTTCGTCCAGGAGAAGCATCTCTTTCTTCCAAACTTGATAGAGCTCGCCGGTAACGATCTGCCCGATCATGTCTGCATATTTGAGGTAAAGGTTCTCTTTCTGGAGCTCGAGGATTTTCGAAGCCAGGGTCTGCCGGAGGTTGAGAATCATACGACGTCCGAAAGACTGCATATCGACTTTGTCCGTGAAGTCCTCTCCTACTTCGATCTCGGGGTCGGTCTCGCGTGCCTCGCTCAGGGAGATCTGAGTCTCGGGATTAGCCACATCGTCATCCTCCATAACGAGACGGTTACGATAGATCTCGAGGTCACCCTTGTCGGGGTTGATGATGACGTCGTAGTTAGCGTCCGAGCCGTACATTTTTGCAATCACATTACGGAAAGAGTCCTCCAGCACATTGATGAAGGTCTGTTTGTCAATCCGTTTGAAGTCCTTGAACTCCGAAAAGATGTCAATCAAATTGATTGTGTCTTGGTTTTTAGTTGCCATTTTTGTTTATGTTGTTTAATTTTTCAAATCTTCAAATCTTCAAATCATACTTGACGTACTTGGGTTCATCGTATCGCCAGATGCGGGTGACAATCTGCGTCACAGTTTTCACTTTTCCCTTTTCATTTTTCACTTTCTGTTTCTCCTCTATATCGACGGAGAAAGTGTCTTCATCGACCGAGACGAGTTGCCCTTTGTACTTTCGCCATTCGTCCTTTTCGCCTTTCGCCATTACCTCGACATCGTGTCCGAGGTTCTTCTCAAACTGCATTTTGGTCTTGAACGGATCCGTCAGACTGACCGATCCCACTTCGAGGGAGTAATCCAAGTCTGATTGCTGATTGCTAATTGCTGATTGCTCGATTTTCTCCACAAGAAACCGATTCAGCTCTGCGCAGAAATCCACATCCACGCCGGCGAGGCGGTCCACTTCCACCAATATATCGTTACCTGCCGACACGTTCAGCGTAATCAGCTCATAATCGGTATCCTTCAGATACTCCTCAATCCAGTTTTGTAAATCCTCTTTCAGCATAGTTTTTTATATAAAAGTGAGAAGGTTTTTCAACCCTCTCACTCAATCACGGTGCAAAAGTACTACTTTTTTTTGAATTATGCAAATTATTTCACACTTTTTTATTAAAAAAGTACAAATTAAGCGATTTATCGCACTCTTTCCCCTTTCACTTTTATTTTTTAATTTAATTTGCATCTCGTACAAGGCGGACGGATAAGTGTAGATAGCGTATCATGGCGCCAGTTCCTTTAGAAGTGGAATCAAAATTAAATACGTGCGCCAGTAACGCGCTGGATGATGGTGTACAGGACCAGTACGCACCCACCTCTCCTAAGCCGCGCACTATTAAGATTTGAAAGTCATTTAAACTCATTACTCCTGCTGCAGGCAAGAAGACAGCTCCGTTATTTTCCATCTTTGTCCAGTCATTCGCTGTATAGCTGAATGTTGGTTGAAATGCAGCAACCCCTGTCGGCATCTCCCAATTATCGGGAAGTAAAATCAGTCCTGCCACCCCATTCACAGTACCATAACCTCGGAGTGTACTCGCATTATCACGTTTGAAAAATAGATATACCCATTCGTCCTTCGTCAATGTGCGCCATAGGTTGGCTTGATTACCGCCATTACTTATCTGGTTTGCTCCCCATTCGTGGAACTCGGCAAAAACTGCATTGTCCGTGCTGCCAGACCAAGGCTTGTCTCCTGTGCCCCAAGCAAACATGTCTATCCATCCTTCGTATTGCATGCCAAAGTATTTGTTGTTGTCACATTTCTGTCCGTTATAATACACGTTCCCTTTCTCAGCATCGCCCACAAAATCCCACTGATGCTCAGCAAAGCGAAATATATCTTTGCCAGAACCACGTAATATAAGGTACTGCAGATTGCCTTGCGAGAAATAGACTTTGTTCGTTGCACTGACGGAGAAAAAAGCTCCCTTTAGGGTTACGGAGCTGCCACGGGTCACAACTACGTCCAACTGAACCGGTTGGTAGTCATCCGAACGCACTTCAGAAATAGTAACTACGGTACTCAGTTCTTCAGACGAGGTAGCAGGCTCCACTTTGATGGTAAACGAACCGTTTCCGTTGCCTTCTGCGCTGCCGAGTGTGAGCCAGTCGGCTTCCAGGGATTTGGTGGCTCTCCATTTGACTGTTGTGTTCACAGTTACGGAGTATAAGCCGCCTTCAGACGGAGCATCAATCCGGCTTTTGTCAATCGTCATGGAAGTGGCGTCCGAAGCACTGCGTGTGATGGTCACCGTCTGTTTCTCTATACCGGTGCCCTCCATAGGACTAACGGTGAGAGTTCCTACAGTCTCTTCGGGTTTGGTGGCCGGATCCACATTTACCGTGATGATCGCATTGTTGCGTTTCACGGCTTCGCCTTGTACTTTGGCCCAGGAGACGTTGCTGCTGATCTGCCATTTGATATTACTCTCCACTTGGATGGAATAAGCACCTCCTTCTTTCGGCGTTTTTATCTCTGTCTCGCTGACAATTTTAAGTGCCGGGTCTTTTGCCAGACGCTTGACGGGCACTTCCACCGTCTGGTCACCGGACTTGAATACAATCTTGCTGCTCGCCTCGGTGCTGGTCTTGTCGGCAGCAATTTTCACGCTAATCTCCACCGTACCGGCATTACCCGAAACGGGATTGATTTTCACCCAACTATCCGCACAACTCGCCGTCCATGACTCGGGGGCTGTGAGCGTCAGGGAATAATCCGCGCCAATACTCGGACTGATGATACTGTTCGGCGTAACCGATAACTTAACCGTTTCCGGCTCTGCGTCTTTGGCTCCTTTTTTGCAACCCATCAGCACCATCGGAACGATGAGTAATAAATAGAATAGTTTTTTCATTGTATTTAGTGTTTTTAATTTCCAAAATCGGCGGCAAAGATACAACAATTTTCCGACATATGCAAGCAAATTTTTCTATTTTCGTCTAAAACAGCCCAAAAGGATTCAAAAATAGCGGTAAGGGGATACTGCATAGGACGGGTGCAATGTACACGCAGAGGACGTTGAGGAATTGGCTCGAAGGAGAACGGTAAAATCACGGGATATATACAAAGTATATATAAGGTGCAGTGGGATACGTTATTTCTCCGATAACCCTCCGACAACCCTCCGACCCACTTCGCTCCCTTCGCTGTATGAGTTGAAGATTTTTGTGTGCTACGGCTTTCGCCAAAAGAGTATTATCTAACCTGCTATATTTCATATACTTACATTCTGTTTCGCACATTTTTGTGTGATAAAGCCTTCCCACCTCTCTTGCGCAATTCGAATTTTTGTTGTACCTTTGCACTCGATTTCAAAAATATCGCACAATTATGTTTAGTAATCTTTTTAATGAAGTGGATATTATCGTTGTAGTCAATATTGTTGTTTGGCTCACGATCACATTTATGATTGAACGTGTCATGTATCTTAAGCGCGAAATTAAGGACATGCGTATACGCCTAACCGCACACCAGCGCGAGGAAGAAATGCGTTACCAACTGCTTATTGACCAAATCAAACAACACAACAAGCCCAACGCACTTGATGATCTTCAACATCTGTTTGGCGACAAGATCAACCACATCAAACGCAAATACCCGGCGCTCACGGACACCGACATCCAAGTCCTGACACTCATCGGACTGGGCGTAGAAAATGCCGATATCCTGCAGTTTACCGACATGTCCAAACGAACCTATTACAAGCGGCGCCAACTCATCGCGCAACGAATGAACACCACCGCCGCACAACTCGACGAACTCGCTAAACAATTATTCACCTCTAAATAATCATTCCTATGAAACGTAAAGTTCTCATTTTTGTCTTTGTTATGATTTACATTTTAGCCACGGGCATTTTCTATGGCTACATTAAAACGTTGGACTCATGGCTGCATACGATTTTATATCTCCTTATGCTGGTTATTATCGCCATTCCGGGTTGGTACATTACATTCCATAAAAAACGGCTGACCCTGACCGACGATGAGTTGCAATCCCCTCTCATCGAGCACCAAGATTTCAGCAACAGCAATACGTGGTCGAACTATGTGTTTGTTTTGGTAATATTCGGCCTGCTTCCTTCTTGGGTCTTTGTCTCGAGCGCAACAGAAATGTGGCTGGAAGGCAAATCGTGGGAAGCCATTTGGGCGTTCCATGCACGGGTGACAAAAGCCATTTGCACTTCGCCCACATGGTGGCTAATCGTACTTATGATGGTTACCATTTGGCTGAGAAGCATGATGCGAAACGCTAAAAACAAGTATATCATCGACGGCGACACGCTCATTATTCAGGAAAACTTCATCTATAAAACCGAAGAAGAAATCCGTATTCCGATTGCGTGTGTTGATGAAGTGTACACCTCGTCCAACTGGGCTCCGAACCCGTACTTATGGATCAAAGTGAACGGAGTTACCCGCCGCTGCTACTCTTTCCCCCATTCTCTCGAACTCGGCAAAGCCATTCTCCGGCACAAACACGCTATCACTCAGAGCTAATCCAACAATCACCCCGAGCTAATCCTATCCTCTTTGTAGGGTAATCCCGTTATCGGACCAAAGGATTACCCAATAATCACCGAAGGATTACCCAAGGATAAAGGCACAAAATCCGCATTTTTGTGCCTTTTACTATATATATACATAGTATATATATACTTTTTGTGAACAAAAATAAATTTGCGTATGTCAAAAAAAAGCAGTACCTTTGTACCCGATTTTGAGGGAGCTAATGTTTTTCCTCCCTCGGTATAAACAAAAAACTGAAAACAGACATGCGAACAGAAAACGAATTGCAGGGCGTCACCCTGCTTGGTAATCAGCACGTACAGTACAGCGATCAGTACAACCCTTCCGTGCTGGAGACCTTCCCGAACAAACATCCCGAAAACGAGTATCTCGTTACTTTCAACTGCCCGGAGTTCACCACACTCTGCCCCAAAACAGGACAACCGGACTTCGGACACATCTACATCTCGTATATCCCCCGCGAAAGGATGGTCGAGAGCAAGTCGCTCAAGTTGTACCTCTTCTCTTTCCGCAACCACGGAGATTTTCATGAGGATTGTGTGAATATCATCATGAAGGATCTGGTCCGCCTCATGGACCCCAAGTACCTTGAGGTCACCGGCTATTTCATGCCCCGGGGAGGAATCAGCATCTATCCGTTTGCGAACTATGCGGACGAGGAGCACGAAGAACTCAAAAAGCAACGACTTTTTGAACAGTTAAAATGTGCTAACGCACGTTAAATAGTTAAAATGGTTTTGATTATATCAAAACGTTAAATTGATATGAAAGATTCATTGATAGTTTTATCCGGTGGGTTGGACTCCACCACCATGCTCTATGAGTACCAATACCGCATCGGCATGGCGCTCTCTTTCCATTACGGCAGTAATCATAACGACCGCGAACTGGAATTCGCCAAACTGCATTGCGAGCGGCTCGGTATTCCGCACATGGTGATACGCCTGCCGTTCATCAAACAGTTCTTCCAATCCTCATTGTTACAAGGCGCGGACGCCGTCCCCGAGGGCAACTACGATGAGGAAAACATGAAATCGACTGTCGTTCCCTTCCGGAATGGCATCATGCTCTCTATTGCGGCGGGCATTGCGGAGAACAACAAACTGCAGTATGTGATGCTGGCGAACCATGCCGGCGATCATACCATCTACCCCGACTGCCGGCCTGAGTTCGTCGAGGCGATGAACAATGCTATCCATTTCGGGACTTGGAACGGTGTACAACTCCTCACGCCCTACACCCGTCTTACCAAGGCGGAGATCGCCTCCAAAGGCAAAGAACTGAACCTTGATTATTCGGAGACTTGGTCCTGCTACAAAGGCGGTGAGCATCATTGCGGTGTATGCGGAACCTGCCGTGAGCGCAAAGAAGCACTTGCCCAAGCCGGTATTGAAGATAAAACAATCTACGATTGTTAATGGTGGAATGATAAAATGATGAAATGATGTATTACGTAGAAAAACGGATAGAGATCTCGGCGGCGCATAACTTGAATCTGTCGTACGAAAGCAAATGTGAAGCCTTGCACGGTCATAACTGGATCATCGTCGTCTATTGCAAGGCGAAGGAGTTGAACCGCGACGGCATGGTGACCGACTTCACGCACATCAAGAAAGTGGTGAAAGATACGTTTGACCACAAGTATATCAATGAGATTCTGGATGTGAACCCATCGGCGGAAAATATCGCCCGGTGGATTTGCGACCATGTGGAGAATTGCTATAAAGTGAGCGTTCAGGAATCCGAGGGCAATGTAGCGATTTATGAGAAGGATTAGAGGGTTAGAGGATTAGAGGATTAGAGGTGTACCGGGTTAACGAAATATTCTTTACGCTTCAGGGGGAAGGGGCACACAGCGGGATTCCTGCTGTGTTTGTGCGTTTCAGCGGATGTAACCTGCGTTGCCCGTGGTGCGACACGGATTTTGCAGGGTACACGGAGATGAGTGGCGAGCAGATAGTACAGGAGATGAAGTCGCTGTACGACGTGCCGAATGAGCGGCGTAAGATGTGCGTGCTGACCGGCGGTGAACCGAGTCTGCAAGTGGATAAGCCGCTTATTGATGCCATACACCAAGCGGGTTTCTATATCTGCATTGAGACGAACGGAACACGTCCGTTGCCTGAGGGAATTGATTGGATCACGTGTTCGCCGAAAATAGAAGCCTACCCCCACCCCTCCCTAAAAGGAGGGGAGAAGAAAAAGTCCTTCCCTTCAGGGGAGGATTTAAGAGAGGCTCGTTTGGCTCTGCGCAAGGTAAATGAGGTGAAGGTCGTCTTTACGGGCACGTATGATCCGGAGATTTGGCGCGAACAGTTGGAAGCCGAACACTGGATGCTACAACCGCTTCGTTTTACCGGCGAATGGCTCATGGAGAATATCGACTCCTGGGAAGACGACCGTAA
>JAFVHA010000100.1 GCA_017478035.1 Paludibacteraceae bacterium
GCACGATGCCAGCGGCAGTTGTTCCAGCGACTCGTAATAACTGATTTTCGTCAGCGAGTTATTCAGAATCTCATTGAATCCTTGAGCAGTCAACTGTTCCGCTATCTTACGGCGCAGTTTCTCCGGATCGGGCTTGAGACCGTACGCCAGACTCGTGTTCAACTTCTCCGGGAACTCCACATTATCATAGCCGTATATACGAAGTATATCTTCCACTACATCGCACTCGCGCTGTACGTCCACACGGTAACGAGGCACCTCCAATTTCCATTGGTCGCCATCCTTGGCAACGATCTCTATCTCCAGCGCCTTAAGTATCGTCTCAATCGTCTCCTCGCCGATAGCCTTTCCTATCAACGAATTAACCCGCTGAATATCTATCGTCACCTCCCACGGAGCAAACAGAACTCCCTTCCCTTCAGGGAGGGGTTGGGGGTAGGCTGTGTCCGTAACGTCCATTGCCACCTCTCCTCCTGCTACTTCCTGAATCAGCAGCGCCGCACGTTTGAGCACATAAATCGTGTTATTGGGGTCGCAGCCACGCTCGTAGCGGAACGAAGCGTCTGTTTGCAACTGATGACGACGGCTCGTCTTGCGAATCGTCACGGGGTCGAAATAAGCGCTCTCAAGGAACACGTTCTTCGTGTGCTCGGTCACACCGCTCTCCAGACCACCGAAAACACCCGCGATACACATCGCTTCATCTTTGTTGGCAATCATCAGGTCGCGTTCGTTCATCTCGCGCTCCACACCGTCCAAGGTGACGAATTTCTCGCCTTGACGCGCATAACGCACATGAATCTCATTACCCTTAATCTTGTCAGCATCGAAAGCATGGAGCGCCTGACCGCACTCGTGAAGCACGAAGTTCGTCACATCGACGATGTTGTTAATCGGCCGCAAACCGATAGCCAGCAAACTGTTCTTCAGCCAATCCGGACTCTCTTTCACTTCAACCCTTTTGATGCTCACGCCGCTATACCGCGGACATGCATCCGGTGCGTCCACAACTACCTTGATCGGCAATTCATGATTTTCCACCTTGAACGCCTCTACAGAAGGCTTCTGAAGGCTGATGCCTGAATGCTGACGACTCTTATAGTACGCATATAAATCCCTCGCCACGCCAAAGTGACTTGCCGCGTCGTTTCGGTTAGGCGTGATATCCACCTCGATAATCGTGTCGTTCTCAACGTGGTAATACTCGGTCGCTTTCATACCCACCGGTGTGTCAGCCGGCAGAACGATGATACCCGCGTGGTCTGTACCAACGCCGATCTCGTCCTCGGCACAGATCATACCCCAACTGTCCTCGCCGCGTAACTTGCCTTTCTTGATCGTGAAACTCTGATCGCCGTCGTACAACACCGTACCCACGGTTGCAACAATCACTTTTTGACCTGCGGCCACGTTCGGCGCACCGCACACAATCGGTAACGGCTCACCTTCGCCGATATTCACTTTGGTGATATGAAGGTGGTCGGAGTTGGGATGGGCCTCACAACTCAGCACTTCGCCTACCACCAGACCTTTCAGGCCGCCCCGGATGGTCTCTTTCTCTTCTACCGTGCCTACCTCCAGACCAATAGAGGTAAGGATTTTGGCTACTGTCTGCGCATCATCCGGCAGATCAATGTAGCGTTTTAACCATTTGTACGAAATATTCATGATTTATGGATTTATTATTTTCTTCTCAATAACCTTCAACCCGCATATATACATCGCGATAAGCAGGATGGCGATACCCAAGAACGCTCTGTTCATCGAATCGCCGAAAATCATTCCTGCCGTGTCGCCGGCAAAGCCGAACCATTCCGTCACGCCTATGTTCAGGTGGTTCCCGAAGAAATGGAAATAACGGGCATTCGCCACCTCGATAAACAGCACGACCGCGTACAAGATTCCGAACCACCATGTCGTCACACGTACGGCCGGACAAACGACACGCGCATAACTCGTACGGCCTTCTAAAACCAGCGACAGTACCGGCAGTACCACGCAAGGCAAAGCCGCTATATAGCAACCGATCAGGTTGTCGAACTTCACGCCGATCAGCAGCGCACGGCTCGCCAGACTCCAGTCGATACCTTCCGCAGGAATATTGGTGAATAGCAACACCAGCCGGCAGACCGTCATGGCTGCCAGACCTAACAGGTGTACAAGCACCAAATAGCCGATTATCTTTGCGGTTCTGTCCATTTCTTCTCTATTGCCATCAGGTTCACGCGTTCCATCGCCATGCCGTACTGCCGCATCGCCGCCGTCCGTTCACGGTCCGACTCGGCTATATTGTCACTGCTGCCGATACGGTACAGGCACTCGCGGCCTGTCTGAATACTGTAGCAGTAGAAATACTCCTCGTCAGCTACTCCTAAATGTTCGTTGCTCACGAAAAACGCATATGGACGCGACTCATGCAAAAAATCGATACCTAAGCCGTTGTTCTCGTGCGCGATTCCTAACAAGTTCAGTACCGTTTCAGGGATGTCAATCTGAGATACCGGCTTTTCTATCACTTGCGGTTTCAACTCCGGATGAACGAAAAAGATAGGTATCTTGTTGCCATGCAGTCCCATGTCGTATAACGATCCGTAAGCGATGCCGTGATCTGCTACTAAAATAAACAACGCATCTTTGCCCCATTCGGTCGCTTGCGCCGCTTCCATAAACCGACGGATAGCATCGTCGGCACACGCTATACTGCGTTCTTCATCCGTCTCACCCTTTTCCGCAAACTCCTCCGGAATGACATAGGGCATATGGTTGCTTACGGTAAGGAACGTGGCGAAGAATTTCCGCTTTCCGCTTTCCGCTTTCTCGTTTAACTTGTTCAGACCCCATTCGAACATATAGCGGTCAGGCACTCCGAAATTATTCACTCGCGCCTCGCGCGGATAATCATATTGGGAATATATCTCCGTGATACTGTTGTCGCGCCAGAAAGCGTTCATGTTGTCGTACTGCGGATTACCGGTTACGAACGCGATATTCTCGTATCCGGCTTGCGCTAAGTAATAGGGCAGACCCGTGAATCGCGGCGCATTGACGCTCATCATCGCCTTCGCAAAATTAGGCACAAAGCCATACAAGGACGCTACAATACCGTTATTAGTATGAATACCGGCAGAGTAGGCGTTCGCGCAAAAAACGCTCTTCTCTCTTAAACTCCTTAAATAAGGTGTCAAATACTCCCCCTTCTCATTAGTCCGCTCCAAGTTCACCGCCGCCATCGATTCCATCAGAACCAACACCACATTCGGCATCCCCCTCAATCCTTGCTCTTGCTGCATGTCTTGTTTCTGCCCTTCTTCTAGTCCTTGTTGCTCTAACGGCTGTTGTTTTTTGTCTTGATTTTGTTGCTCTTGTCCACTCCAACTGTTCCTAACCAACGGACGTTCCGGATCAGCCGGTGTGAAGTGCAAACTCTCTTGTACGTACTGCAGCGCTTCCTGCTCATCTATCTCAGCCAAACCCGCCGGCAACGATTCCTCTCCGTGCTCCGCAGACTGAATGATATTGAAAACCGGATTGATTCCCAAGCGGTTATAGAAAGGATGGTCGCAGAAATAGGCAAAACTGATATGAAGAGGGTACTGTTGAAAACTGCCGCGCATGCCGCAGAATACCGCACCCCACAACAGCACACATACCAGTGCACCGACACTATACTTTCGCCTTTTTTTCATTCCGGGTGCAAAGGTACAAAAAATAAATGACATATGCAAGCATATGCCATTCTTTTTACCATTTTTTTGTGTTTATAGAGTGCGCTCCATGACGATATGGGGAATCTCCGCTTCGGTAAAAATATTTCCTACGGTATGAAAACCGAGGTGTTCATAGACAGGCACCACTTGTTTCTGTGCATGCAGACGAAGTTTGTCGGCTCCTTGATTTTTAGCGTATTCAGCAATCCGTTCCATCAGGTATTTGGCGTATCCCTGATTGCGTTCGACAGTCAACATTCGTCCGATGCGCAAAACACCTTTATCGGAGTCCTTGAAGAGGCGCGCATAGGCAATGACGAGACCTTTGCGACGCAGGGAGAAATGGATTGCTTTGTAATCAATATTATCTTCGTCGAGGTAATGAATATGCTGTTCGCCGACAAAGACGCTGAAACGTGCTTTGAGTATTTCGTACAGTTCGGTGTTCGACAGGTCGGAGAAAGCCTTAATGTATAGGCGGATGGAGCGGGGTAGCGTGACGGGGAGTTTGCTTTTGCGTCGTTTGATGGAGGCGTTCTGCTTCATCTGCTCGCTGAGCATCGCATAGGCAAATTGCCGTACGGTCTCATAGCGTTGCGGGAATGGCGGCTCATAGGGTTTGATGCTTCGATTATACTCTTCCATCCGTGCACTCCATTCCTGCACCTGAACCGGATCCGCCATAATGACGTTCACGAGCGCATTTGTTTTACCAAAGACGGCGCGCTGGAGTTTCTGCGCATTAGAGGGATCATCCACGTACTCCTTATTAATCGTGTGCGTGTACTCTTTTCCGTTAATGATACGATGAACTTCTTTGGATTTTTTGTTCATCTTTCCGCTCTTTTTGGAACCATCTACGTTTCTTACTCTTGCCATATTTTTAATCAAAATGTATATATATACAAAGTATATATATAGTATATTAACATTTTCGTCATTTTTTGCGTTTCATCCTTGGGTGATCCTTGGGTGATGTTTGGGTGATCTTTTGGTTTAGTCTCGACATTGAGTCGATATGGTGTGTACTCGGTGTGTGTACTCAGTGTGTACTCGGGATTAGTCCAAACCGGGTGCAAAGGTACGAAGAATTTTTGATATATGCAAATTTATTAAGGAAGAAAATGAAAAATTATGGAAAAAGGAAGAAAAATTTGCATATGTCAAAAAAAATGCGTATCTTTGCAGCGGATTTGAAGAAGTTGACAGTTGATAGTTGACAGTTGATAGTTATATAAACACTTTAATACAACGAACAATGAAAAAATTATTTTATTTAATGCTTTTGCTGCCTGTCTTGCTGATGGGTTGTAAGAAAGGTACAGAAGAGCCGGAGGCCGTTAAGTTGGCGGTTGAGCCGAATAGTATTATCAGTCCGAGTATGGGTGCAGATTACACGTTGACGCTTACAGCGCCGGAGGCGTGGACTGCGACGTGTGCGGACAGTTGGGTGAAGGTGACGCCGAGTTCCGGTAATGCAGGTACGATGGAGATTAGCGTGAAGATTGCAGCGGATAAGACCAGTACCGAGGCAAACAGTAAGATTGTGTTCAAGTCCGGCGACCAGACGGTCGAAGTGCCTGTGAAGCGCTTAGCCAAAGACCCGGCACGTCTGATGGTAGTGAGCGAGACGGAGATACAAACACCTAAAGACGGCGGTATTTATTCCATCAAAGTGGAGAGTAACATCAAATGGCAGATTAGCAGTAATGCTTCCTGGGCAAAGATTGAGGGTCAAGCTACCAAACGCGACAATGCGATTATTTCTGTGACCGTTGATCCGGCAACTACTCCGGAAGAGACGGTGGCGACGCTTACTATTAGCCCGTTGGAGGGAAACGGTGTGGAGAAACAGACGGTGACCATCACCCGCGGAAGCACAGAAGCAACATCCTTGAGCGTTGATCAGAAATCTTTTGATGTATCAGCTTTGGGTACACAGGGTGGTACGAGAACCGTTAACGTCACCAGTAATGCGAAATGGAAAGCTTATGTTGTTTGGCCTGCTAACGAATGGATTAGTTTGGTTACAAGCGAAGGAA
Organism: Paludibacteraceae bacterium; assembly: GCA_017478035.1. Lineage (GTDB taxonomy): Bacteria > Bacteroidota > Bacteroidia > Bacteroidales > Paludibacteraceae > Colicola. Next base: position 5,750 of record JAFVHA010000100.1, read on the forward strand.
CTAACGATGGTTCATTCAAATTCCGGGTCGAGGCAGCTACTACAAAAGAACCCACCGTCGGCATCATCAAGGTGGAGGAAAAACGTTCGGATAACTACAAACCTGTCAAAGTGGAGATACGCATTAACCGCGAAGGAAAAGCAGACGCAGTACTCGATGTCACGCCTATCGAGATTAACGCACCTTATCAAGGAGGAGATTTCCCTATTACCATTAAGAGTAATTATGGCTGGACAGCTACAACTGTTTCGGCTTCTTTGCTCTCCCTTTCCACTACAGATAGGTCTGGAAATGGTACTCCGGGAAGCGGCGATGCTACCTTAATCGTGACCGTCAAACCGACTACATCTGCCAATGAAAAAACCGGATCTGTATTCATTACCAGCAAAGAAAGCGGAGAGAAAGTTACCATCTCTATCCGTCGATATGGTAAACCGGTTATTACGCCGCATGCCTTCTCCGTCAGTGCGAAAAAGAAAGTCTATTTCTCTCCGGGTAACTTGCAATATCAACCATCCACCGGTATCTGGCGTTTCGCCGAACAACAATACCACTTTGTCGGAGCCTTTTCTACAGGAAATGTGTATAATGAAAACACGAACAGACTATGTGGTAACGAGAATAAGGCCAAAGATTATGACGGTTGGATTGATTTGTATGGTTTTGGAACCGGTGGAGACCCGCTTCTTATCTCAAATGACGGCATGCAATTTACTACATTCACCGATTGGGGCATCAATCCTATCTCCAATGGAGGAAACACCGCTAATCAGTGGCGCACCTTAACTGCTGCGGAATGGGACTATCTGCTAAATGATAGAATTGAGCCAATGAAAGCTACTTCGCTCCGTGGACTTGCTACCGTAAATGGTGTGCCCGGATGTATCTTCTTACCAGACGATTGGGTCTTCTCCAGTGATTATCCATTCACCGCCAACACCCAATATGCAGATCCTAATTCTACGGACCTGCTACACCCTAAATATTTGGATACCTATACAAAGAATAATTACACGTTGGATATGTGGAATAAGTTTGAGGAGAAAGGGGCTATTTTCCTTCCTGCTGCCGGGGGCTATTCGTACTATTACAGCAATGCATCTATTCCCCCCATTTCTCCCTTCGGAATAGAAAAAGGTGGTTACTATTGGTCCTCTACACGAACAGAAACGTTAGGGCGCGGCTTATTCTTTGGAAAAGATATTGTCAACACTTGGGGAAAAATTCAGATCTATGACCATGATTTGTATTATGGTCTCTCCGTCCGCCTGGTACAGGATGTAAATTAATGTACAAAGGGACAAGGTACAATGTACAAAGGGATGATGGAATGGACCGACCGACTCGCAATGAGCCGGTCGGTTGTTGCAATATAGAACATTTAGAGGGATATTTTCTAAAATCACGGGATATATATACATTGTATATATATAATGGTGGGTAGGATACGTGATTGTCTCGTTCCGCTCTTGTAAATGAGTCGGATTTGCGATAGACGGGAGTTAACGGATCTGGGCGCAAACATGCGCCCAAAGGGGAAAATGAAATCGGCAAGAACTGGCAGCAAATATGCCACCAAAATGCAAGATGAAAACTTTTTTTCGCAAAAACAATGGCATATGCTTGCATATGTCATTTATTTTTTGTACCTTTGCGCCCGAAAATGTGTGCGGTAATGTATAAAAAGCTGTTTATAAACGTTGTAGCCTTGTGTCTGTGCGGTTCGCTGATGGCGGGAAATAATGACCTGCTGTGGGATTATACGGAGCATGCCCCCCTGACAAATCCGGACCGCGGATTGCAGTTTGGCAATCTGGTGAATGATGGTCCCGGCGAGAAAAACGGACTGAAAGGTATCAAACTGAATAGTTCCGGTTGGTGTTGTTTCACGAAAGCGCCCGTAGCCGGACTGCTCAAACTGACGTTCGGCCCGCGCAGTGGACTGAACAGAGCCTCTTTGCAGGTGTTTACTTGGACTGGAGAGCATCCGAAAGCGGATAGCTTGGTGGGCGTTACCTGTGAGATTCGTCGGTTGGGCACGCAAATGATCCCCCTCACCGCGGAGCAGAACAATATATTTATCACACGCTTGCTTAATATGGAGGCGGTGTTGCAGCGTATAGAGTTCGTGGAGGGCGAGACGTTTGTGCCGTCGCCTTGTGATAAAGCGCAAGGGGAAGAGGAAAGTCTCGTTCGCAAAGTGAACATTGACAGCCTGTCTGAAAACGCCCGTTTCTTCCTGCGTGAACTCGCCGAAGCCAATAAGACCGGACATAAGACAATCTACTTGCCCGACGGCGTGTATGACTTAGGCGAGTTGACGCTGACGGCTGTCGAGGCGGACGGGATAAAGATTATCGGCGAGTCGATGGAAGGCACCATCATCCGCAATGCGCCGGACTACCGGTTTGAATCCATCGCCAAGACCGCCACACTGCGCATCGCAAATGACGTCGAAGGCACTGTGCTCAAAAATCTGACCCTCGAGAACGCGCTCGATTATTATAAGAATAATAACGGCCGTGCAGTCGCACTTTGGGACCAGGGAACGAAAACGATCTGCAAGAATGTGCGTCTCCTTTCGCATCAGGATACTTATTACAGCGACATGCAAGGAGCGCTGAAATATTTCGAGGACTGTGAGATACACGGCACGGTGGACTTTATCTGCGGCGACGGAAGTGTCTATTTCAAACATTGCCTGCTCTACAGCGAGAAACGGAACCGGCAGAACACCGGTGTCAATTATCTGACGGCTTGCAAGAGTGCCGGTGAGGACAAAGGCTACGTCTTTGAAAACTGCACCATCAAGAGTGAGTGCCCGACCGTCTCTTTCGGTCGTGCATGGCGAAACAGCCCGAGAGTGGTGTTTCTCAATACTCTCGTGGATTATAGCGCGGGAGAATTTAAGATGGAAGATGGCGATCTAACCCAACGGTGGACCAAAAAACTGATGAATAAAGATGCATGGCCTTCTTTCGGGGAGTATA
>JAFVHA010000101.1 GCA_017478035.1 Paludibacteraceae bacterium
CCATCGTAGATCTCGCTGCTCGGAAAAACAAATCCGTACTCTTTGCAATGTGCTACGATTTTCTTAAATGTTTCTTCTTGTGTTTGTTGTGCCATAAAAATAGTATTTTTTAATCTTCATTTATCTATATCAATAGTATTCAATCTCCCTCGTCTCCTTGCCTACCAGATGCCCTTTGTCCGCAGCACTCTGATCCACGGAGAAATAATATGTCTCGTGATTGATCCAGTTGCCTTGCGCGTCATATTGCCATACCTCTCGCATCGCAAGCCGTTCCTCTCTCAACTCTAAACTCTCATCTCTCAACTCTAAACTCTCATCTTCCCGCACGGCCAGGAACGTCTCGGCCTGAATCATATTCCCTTGTTCGTCATAGGATGTCACGGTGCGTTTGTTAAGCGGACCCTCGTAGCTACTGAATGTCGTCCGTTCTGTCTCGCGGTTCGCCTCGTCATAAGTCACTCTCTCTCCGTAATAACTGTGCGGCTGCCAGCCTTCGTGTTCGTTCAGTATCATGTTGCCTCGTTCGTCGTACTCGATACGGAGCGTGTAACCGCCTTCCGGGTAGATCGCACATACGTCGGATAGTAGCCGCATCTGGTCGTCGAAACGGTAATGATGATGAGCCGTCGTGTCGCCGTGTTCGTTCATCTGATACTCGTCGCGCTCACTCAGGTCATCGCTGTAACTGCTCACATAACGGTTCACTAACCGGTCACTCGGCGAGTAATAAGCCTGTTCGGTCATCAGGTCGCGGCTCTTGCCTTTGCCGTACAGGTAGTCATATTCCCATTTGCAGTCCCAACCGCCGGTCGACTGTTCGGTCAGCGTATTGCCGTACTGATCGTAGGTATGCGTCATCCGGCTGTAGAACGTATCTTGGCGGTATTCTTCGTAATACAGCAGATAATTCAACTCGTCGTACGTATAACGTGTCTCCTCTTTCGTCCCTTCTGCCGTGCGGAAGAGACTGCGGGTAATGAAGCCGTCCTCGTTGTATTCGTATGTAGTGCCCGAACTCCATTCGTCGTATTTGTAATTCTCCTCTTTCAGCAGCCGGTGATGGTCATCCCAGGTGTGTACTTGCTTGAAGCCCATATGATCCGGATCGTTGTACGTGCCGTACACTAACGTGTAGCCGTCTTTGTCAAAACGCTCCAACGTATAGGCGTAATTCTCCATATCTTCCTCATTGAAATACCGCTCCGCCCAAGGCATGTCATAATAAAAATCTTCATCGGGCTCTTCGCCTTCTCTCTCAACTCTCAACTTTAAACTCTCAACTTTCATTTGGTAATCCACCAACTGCTCGATGTCGAAGTCCAGCTGCACCGTGTGATCGGTCTGAATCACTTGCTTCACTTGACCTTTCATCTCGCAGCTTGGAGCCTCCGGCTCTTGTACGCGTTTCTCCAAATGTCCTTTGCTGCAGCACGTCAGAATCAACGCCGACACACAACATAACAACAACGCTTTTTTACCTTTCTTTTCCATCTGACTGACAATTTTGCGCCGCAAAATTACTACAAAAATTCCACATATGCAAGTTTATGCGCAATTTTATATAAAAAAATTTGCGTATATCAAAAAAAGTACTAACTTTGCCGCGGATTTTATAAAACCACATTTAATAAATACACAAAAAACTATAAAATAGTATTTAATAAAATTCTTTAATTCCCTAATCGTTTTTTTATAAAAAAATTTGCGTATGTGCAATTTTTGTTGTACCTTTGCAGCCGCAAAGGTTTTTGGAAAAGAATTAAGAAATAACGATATATGAAAAAAGAGATTCAATTTAGTCTTGTGTACCGCGATATGTGGCAGAGTAGCGGACGATACGTGCCGCGAAAAGACCAGTTGGCACGCGTCGCACCCGTCATCATCGACATGGGATGCTTCGACCGTGTGGAGACCAACGGCGGTGCATCGGAGCAAGTGAACCTGCTCTACGGCGAGAACCCGAACCAGGCGGTGCGTACGTTCTGTAAGCCCTTCAACGAGGCAGGCATCAAAACACACATGCTTGACCGCGGACTCAATGCGCTGCGTATGAACCCCGTGCCGGCCGATGTACGCCAACTGATGTACAAAGTGAAGCACGCACAGGGCACCGACATCACACGTATCTTCTGCGGGCTCAACGACCCGCGTAATATTATTCCGTCTATCCAATGGGCGAAAGAGGCGGGCATGACCGCGCAGGCAACGATGTGTATCACTTATTCGAAAGTACACACGGCGGAGTATTATATCAATCTCGCCGAACAACTCATCGAAGGCGGCGCACAGGAGATCTGCCTCAAGGACATGGCCGGTATCGGTCGGCCGCATATGCTTGGCGTCATCGTCGCGGCTATCAAAGAGAAACATCCCGATATCATCATCCAGTACCACGGTCATACAGGACCCGGTTTCTCGGTCGCTTCGATGCTCGAAGTAGCCAAAGCCGGCGGGGACGTACTCGATGTGGCGATGGAACCGCTCTCTTGGGGAAAAGTACACCCGGATGTGATCACTATCCAGGCCATGCTCCGCGACGCCGGTTTCCTCGTTAAAGATATCAATATGAAAGCGTACATGGAGGCACGCAGCCTCACGCAGGAGTTCATCGACGATTTCCTGGGCTACTGGATTGACCCGAAGAACGCGCTCATGACCTCACTCCTCGTCGGTTGCGGCCTGCCCGGCGGTATGATGGGAAGCCTCATGGCGGATCTCAAAGGCATGCACGCTGCCATCAACGCGAACCTCAAGAAGAAAGGGGAACCGGAACTGTCGGAAGATGAGTTGCTCGTTCAGCTTTTCGACGAGGTACAGCGTATATGGCCGATGCTCGGTACGCCGTGTCTGGTAACGCCGTTCAGCCAATACGTCAAGAACGCCGCGCTCATGAACCTCTTCAGCCGTTCGATGGGTGAGAAAGACTTCACGCGTATGGATCCCGCTATGTGGGGCATGATCCTCGGCAAGTCCGGCAAACTGCCCGGCGAACTGGCTCCGGAGATCATCGAACTGGCCAAGGAGAAAGGCTTCGAGTTCTATACCGATGACCCGCAGAAACTCTATCCGAACGTTCTGCCGCAGTATATCAAGGAGATGAAAGAACTCGGTTGGGACCGCGGACCTGACGACGAAGAGCTCTTCGAGTTCGCCATGCACGACAAACAGTACCGCGAGTACAAGTCCGGCTTGGCGAAAGAGCAGTTCAATAAAGACCTTGCCGAGCGTATGCAGAAAGCCGGCAAACCTATCCCCACTGAGCTGCAGAAATACTTGTCGACCGCTGCGCAGACAGAAGACAGACCGGCGTCGCCTGACAGAGCACAGACTGATAATGACCTCGCCGCAGTCGCATACGCCTTGCATCTCGCCGGCAAGAAACCCAAACAAGGTATCATCACCTTGCCCCGCATCAAATCAACTGCCTGGAATCATAAATATTTTACACTTAAATAAGCATGAAGGTTCGTGCTAGTCAAGTGTAAGCTTGTGCTTATGCAACTTGACGAAGCCGAAGCTCCATAATTTAATTCAAAATTATGAAGAAATTCAATTTTAACGCAGGTCCAAGTATCCTGCCGCAAGAAGTAATCAAACAAACAGCGGAAGCTGTACTCGATTTTCAAGGCGAAGGCCTTTCTGTATTGGAGATCTCGCATCGCGCGAAGTATTTCCAACCCGTCATGGACGAAGCGGAAGCACTCGTCAAGGAGTTACTCAACGTACCCGAAGGATACCGCGTGCTCTTCCTCGGAGGCGGTGCCAGCCTGCAGTTCTGCATGGTTCCGTTTAACATGCTCGAACATAAAGCGGCGTACCTCAACACCGGTGTGTGGTCGAAGAAAGCACTCAAAGAAGCCAAAGGCTTCGGAGAGGCAGTCGAAGTGGCAGCAAGCACCGATTCGATCCCTACGGATTATGAGATCCCGCAGGATGCCGATTATTTCCACATCACCACCAACAACACCATCTTCGGTACCGAGATCAACGATGACAAACTCGCTGAGATCTACCGCAAGAAAGGCAATGTACCTTTGGTGGCCGACATGTCTTCCGACATCCTCAGCCGTCCGATCGACGTCAGCCAATACGACATCATCTACGGCGGTGCTCAGAAGAACCTTGCACCGGCTGGTGTGACTTTCGTCATCATCAAAGAGTCCTGCCTCGGCAAAGTAAGCCGTTACATCCCGACTATGCTGGATTATCACACCCATATCGACAACGGTTCGATGTTCAATACGCCTCCTGTACTGCCCGTATATACCGCGGTACTCACTCTCCGCTGGCTCAAAGCACACGGCGGTGTCAAATGGATAGAAGAGCGTAACAAAGCGAAAGCCGAACTGCTCTATAACTGCCTCGATAACTCGAAACTGTTCATGCCTACCATCTCCAAGAAAGAAGATCGCAGCCGCATGAATATATGCTTCGTCTTCAAACCCGAGTACGCTGAACTGCAGGATGACTTCTTCAAGTTCGCTACCGAGCGCGGCATGGTAGGCATCAAGGGACACCGTCTTGTAGGCGGCTTCCGTGCTTCCTGCTATAACGCCATGGATATCGAAGGCGTACAGGCTCTCGTCGATTGTATCCACGAATACGAGAAGTTGCACTAATATGCCGTACTTTTCGTTTCATCATTCAGAACCAACCAGGAAGAAAACGGTGCCAGCCGAGTTCTTCACAACACTTGTACATAAAATGAAAGTTTTAGTAGCAACAGAGAAACCCTTTGCGAAAGTGGCCGTGGACGGCATCCGCGAGGTGGTAGAGGGCGCAGGATACGAACTGGCGCTCTTGGAGAAATATACCGATAAACAACAGTTGTTGGATGCCGTAGCTGATGCCGACGCATTGATCATCCGTTCGGATATCGTTGATGTCGCCGTCTTGGATGCCGCCAAGAAACTGAAGATCGTCGTACGTGCCGGCGCTGGATACGATAACATCGACCTCGATGCCGCCACCTCGCACGGCGTAGTGGCTATGAACACACCCGGACAAAACAGTAACGCAGTAGCCGAACTGGCTCTCGGTCTGATGGTCTATGCCGTACGTAACCTCTATAACGGCACCTCGGGCACCGAACTCAAAGGCAAGAAACTCGGTATTCACGCTTTCGGAAATGTAGGCCGTAACGTGGCCCGTATCGCCCAAGGCTTCGGTATGGACGTATACGCCTACGATGCCTATTGTCCCGATGAGGCGATGACAGCCGCGAACGTTCATCCTTTGCATAGTGCGGAGGACTTATACAAGACCTGCGACATCGTCAGTCTGCATATTCCGGCTACCTCAGAGACCAAGAACTCTATCAATCACGATCTCGTGAACCTCATGCCGAAGGGTGGAGTATTGGTTAACACAGCCCGCAAAGAAGTCATCGACGAGGAAGGACTCATCATCCTGATGCAGGAACGTCCGGACTTGAAGTACATGACTGACATCATGCCCGTTGCCGACGCGAAGTTCCGTACGCTCTTCGAAGGTCGTTACTTCGCAACACCGAAGAAGATGGGCGCACAGACAGCCGAGGCAAACATCAATGCCGGCATTGCCGCGGCCAAGCAGATTGTGGACTTCATCCAAAACGGCAACACCCGCTTCCAAGTTAATAAATAAATCAAAAATCAAAAATCACAAATCAAAAATTGTTGAAACGATTTATTCTAATAGGTCTATTGTCCTTTGTCCTTGTCCCTTGTTCCTTCGCTCAGATGAACGTCAAGTGCTGCGATGCGTGCAAGGCCGCGCAGATCGTGCACAAATCGGATACGCTGTTTGTCTTCAAAGGGGACATTGAGATGGTCTCGCTCATCGGCTTGGCGGACTGGTACTCCATTGAGGAAGAAACCGTGGTGGCGACCAACATCGATTATAACTCCACGCTGAACGATGGTGGGTACTATCTCATCAAGGACGGAGTGAAATATTCGCCTTTTTATGTCTTCAAATACACGGAGCCGGATATCAAAACCCTCTCCGTCAAAGCCGACTGCGAGGCGACGAAGCTGAAAGTGGAAGGAAATCTGAAACCCTTCACCTATGCCCGTCCGGACGGTACGATTGACTCTTGCGTGCGCGCGTGTTCAGTTGAATATAACGCGCTCGCATGGAGCGGTGAAGCATGGGAGGACTCCTTGGCGCTGAAGACCGATAAACTGGCGAAGACTATCAATCTGCCGGCATTGTATGGACCTACGTTCATCAACCTCTACTACGACGAAGAACTGCGTAGCAAACTGGGTGAGACCGATACGCTTGTCCGTACAACGAACCTCAAAGACAGCGATGTGGTGGCTATCAACTATCATCTGGAGTCACTGGCTACTATCCGCGGCGAGAAAGGCGAGAAAAGCAATGAGCTCAACCGTCC
>JAFVHA010000102.1 GCA_017478035.1 Paludibacteraceae bacterium
TTCAGGATTCAGGATTCAGGATTCAGTTCGGAGGAGTTAAGCGCAGTCTATCAATCGCTCGCAGCGTTAATCGGGAAAGAGCATAATCGTTAAGATCCTCCCAACGAATACGGATAGTGCCGGGTATCTCCGGCATTTTTTGTACCTTATGTATTATAAATCGCGCATGAATCTTCTGATGTGACAGCACATGCGTCAACTCAATCGACCTTTCACCTCTAACCCTCTCATCCTCTAATCCACTACTTTCCTCGCACGGAAACTCATACAAATGATACCATATATCTTTGGTCTCACGACGTTGGATAATGGTAAATAAGTCTGTACTCTGTATTCCGTCAGCGTAGCGGTCTGTACTCTTTATATAGATATGGTATGTCAGCCATCTGTCTCTCACTTTCGGTCTCGGCTTTCTAACCGGCAATAACTCCGCCGTCCCGTGTGCGTACCCTGCGCACGCGCTCTGCAGCGGACAGGTCTCGCAATGATCACCCAAAGCCGGAGTACATTGCAGCGCACCGAATTCCATAATCGCCGAATTGAAAAGCCGTGGATGATCTCTGTCCAATATCTCTTCTATTTGCTTGTGAAACAGCTTCTTACCGGCAGTAGTGTCAAACGGCTCGTCGATATCCAACAGTCGCGCAATCACCCGATATACATTCCCGTCCATCGCAGGGTAGGGCATGTCATACGCAAAACTTGCTATCGCTCCCGCTGTATAATCTCCGATTCCCGGCAACGCCCGCAACTCCTCAAACGTCCTAGGAAATTCGACTTTTGTCTTTTGTCTTTTGTCTTTCGACTTTTGACTTTCAACTATCATCTTCGCCGCCTTATGCAGGTTTCGTGCCCGGCTGTAATAGCCCAAACCCTGCCATTCCCGCAGAACCTCGGCCTCATCCGCGGCTGCCAGATCCTCAACACGCGGCCAACGAGACACAAAACGCAGGTAATATTCCATTCCTTGCGCCACGCGCGTCTGCTGCAAAATGATTTCACTCAACCATATGCAATACGCGTCCTCCGTCTCCCGCCAGGGAAGAATCCGACGATTTCTCTCGTACCACTGATATAATTGACTATATATGAATGATTTGAGCATAAAAACAACCTTTTCAACCTCCAAAAATTGAAAATCGAGCACAAAATTACAAAAAAAAACACAATTTTGCAATTTTTTTTCAAAAAAACTTTTGTATTTCAATAATTTATAGTAACTTTGCACGGTTTTTCGACTTGAATGTACAAAAAAGAGATATAATATTATGACAAAAGCTGAACTTATTAACGAAATTGCCCTTTCAACGGGATTCGACAAGCCTACGGTGAGTGTTATCGTTGAGGCTTTTATGCAGAATGTGAAAAAAAGCGTATGTGAAGGTGAGCCGGTTTACTTGCGCGGTTTCGGTAGTTTTATTACCAAGACTCGTAAGGCTAAGATTGCCCGCAATATTGCGCGTGAGACTTCGGTAATGGTTCCGCAGCACGAGATTGCTGCTTTCAAGCCTGCCGCAGAGTTCGCACAAGCTGTACGCGGCAAAAAATAAGAATCAATAAATTTTTTTAGTATAACTTCATTAATTATTAATCATTATGCCAAACGGAAAGAAGCATAAGAGACATAAGATGTCGACGCATAAGCGTAAAAAACGCCTGCGTAAGAATCGTCATAAGCATAAGTAATTGACGATTGTCTTTCAGCTTTGTGGCGCGAAGCTCGCTCAAGTGTGAACGGGTTTGCCACAAGGCTTTTTTATTTATTTTATTAATCCCTATTAGTATGAAAAGCGAATTGATTGTTGACGTACAGCCGACAGAGATCGCTATTGCGCTGACAGAGGACGACCGACTGCAAGAAGTGGCGCGCGAGAAGCGTGACCAGGATAATTTTGCGGTAGGAAACATCTATTACGGTCGTGTCAAGAAAGTGATGCCCGCGCTGAATGCCGTTTTCGTGGATGTAGGTCATGAGAAAGAAGCTTTTCTGCATTATTTGGATTTAGGTTCTCAGTTTCGTACGCTGCAGACGTATGTTACCAAGGCCGTCTCGGATAAAAGACGCATCCCTTCTATCACTAAGACTCAGCGTCAACCCGAGGTGGGCAAAGAAGGACAAATAGCCGATGTGCTCAAGGTGGGGGATCCTATTCTGGTGCAGGTTTCCAAAGAACCCATTAACACCAAAGGACCGCGTCTCACCGCAGAGATCTCCATCGCCGGACGAAATATCGTCCTTATTCCTTTTGCCGACGGCGTCATGGTATCGCAGAAAATCAAACGTGAGGCAGAGCGGCAGCGACTCAGACAATTGATGCTTTCCATCAAGCCTTCCGGCTTCGGCATCATCGTAAGAACGGTCGCGGAAGACAAGAGAGCGGCTGAATTGGACAACGAATTGCGACTCTTGGTCGAGCGTTGGCAAGAGACAATCAAGTCGCTACAACAAAAAGAGCCCGTAAGCCTCGTAAGCGAAGAAATGGGACGGACACTCGGTATCATCCGTGATGTGCTTAGTCCTGATTTCACGACGATTCAGATCAATGACAAGGATATCTTTGAGGAAGTCCGTCATTATCTGCAACTCATCGCCCCAGAAAGCGCGAAAATCGTCAAGCTATACAAGGACGAACAACCTATTTTCGACCATTTCGACATCACCCGTCAGATGAAAACGGGACTCGGCAGAACGGTCGGTTTCAAGCATGGTGGTTATCTCATCATCGACAAGACCGAAGCACTGTTCTCCATTGATGTCAATTCCGGCAGTAAGAAAATCTTTGAGGACCAGGAGCAGAACGCGTTCCAGTTTAACATGCTCGCAGCGGATGAATTGGTGCATCAGTTACGCCTGCGCGATATTGGCGGCATCATCATCGTCGATTTTATCGACATGGATTCGAAAGAGCATCAACAACAACTCTACGACTATGTGCGTAAACTCATGGAGCGCGACCGAGCCAAACATAATGTGTTGCCGCTCAGTAAGTTCGGCTTGATGCAAATCACGCGTCAACGTGTAAGGCCGGCAGTGGAGGTACAAGTGGAGGAAGTATGCCCGACTTGCGGAGGAAAAGGAAAAATCCAGGCTTCACTCCTCTTTACTGACCAGATTGCAGAGCAGATAGAACATGAGTACGAGCAGCACGGAAAGGGATTGCAACTCCATTTACATCCTTATATTTACGCGTACGTCACGCGCGGATGGTGGAAGAGCCTCGCAAACCAATGGCGACGCAAATATGGAGTCAAAGTGGTGGAAAATCAATCTCTCGGAATGTTGGAAACCCGATTTATTGCAGAAAAGTAAGCAAAAGCCCGCAACCATGCGGGCTTTTGCTATCTTAAATCCTAAATCCTAAATCCTAAATCATCAATTCTCTATTCCCTCTTCTTCAGCGCCGGGGATGTATTTCTTTAGTACGCGTGCTACACCTGTAGTCCAGGAGTTGATAGAGTCGTTATCCATCTCCAGGCCGCTGATCATATGTACCACCTGGTCAATCGGCATACCATAACGCAGCACGCCGGAGATCAGACGCGCGTAATTCCAAAACTCGCGGTCGAACTTGTAACTCAGCCCCTCTACGGTTGTCTTGAAACCGCGCGTGTTGACGAATTGGAAGTCATATCGTTTGGTGCCATCGGGCTGTACTACCTTGATAATCTTACCGTTAGTGACGGACTTCGGTAATGCGATACCCATCTCGTCATCCGCAAGACCCGTGAAGATCTCATAAGGTCTTCCGTCCTTGAGACCTACAAACGCAATCCATTTGTCTTTCTGATTCTGAAAGCGTACCACATCCGCTTCCAACTCTACGGGACGCTTCAAAAGCGTTGAACTTTCTTGTATTTCCATAAATCTAAATCTTAAATCAAAAATCAAAAATCCCCAATGCTCAGCTTGCCTGAGCAACTCGTCTCTCCTGCATCATTCTTCTGCTGGTATTGCACTCCGTCCCCGGTTACCAAATAATACGTTTGAAGTGTCTCACCCAACATCGCCTCTTTCGAATAGTTGATATCCAGCCGCACTTTCTTCCCGTAATAATCGGGTAGGTAAGCGTCTGTCATCGCTTGCAAATACCGGCAACTGTTGCAGTGCCCGTTATAATCAATATCCGAATACACCACTTTGTGAGGCATAACACCTGTCGGTTCCGGTATCGTCGTCATCCGTACACGAGGAATATCCAGCACTTCGCCGTCCACACAACCCTCAAACATAGGGTCATCGAATATATTGGCAATCTCTCGTTTCTTCAAATCCAGCACAGCCCATACACTCTTGCATTGCCCGATGAGAACCCACGACTCATCCTTTGTACCTTGTACATTGTCCTTTGTACATTTATAGATCCTAAAATCACGGGTACTCAGCATATGCGCATTGCTCTCAATCCATGTCTCAAAACACACTTTCTCGCAATGAGTCGGCAATTCGTACATCTCTACACTTAATCGGGTCAGAATCCATGTCAAGCCCATAGGATGTAGTTTGGAGATACCGAATCCCAACTCGTCGGCTACCGTTCCGGCTACTTCTAACAAGTAATTCTCCAGGTTGAACAGCCGTAGTTTCTTCTTGCCATCAACCTCTTGATACTTAATCTCAAATTCGTATGAATATTTCATTTATATCTTATATTTACATCCGCCATAAATTACTTCAGCCATCTATCAAGCCATCCCCTGAACTCTCTTTGCCACAATATTCCATTCTGCGGCTTGAGTACCCAGTGGTTCTCATCCGGGAAAATCAGTAACTCTGCCGGTACGCCTCTCATCTTGGCGGCATCAAAAGCTGCCATCGCCTGATTTGCCAAAATACGGTAGTCTTTTTCTCCGTGAATACATAAGATCGGAGTATCCCATTTATCGACGAACTTATGCGGACTATTGGCAAATGTGCGTTGAGCGATTTTATTGTTCTTCTCCCAATAAGCACCGCCCATATCCCAGTTGGCGAACCATTTCTCTTCGGTCTCCAGATATTGCATCTCCAGATTGAAAATACCGTCATGCGCAATGAACGCCTTGAATCGTCCGTCGTGATGGCCGGCAATCCAATAGACGCTGAACCCGCCGAACGATGCGCCTACGCATCCTAAATGATCCTTGTCCACGTACGGCTCTTTGCAGAACTCGTCTATCGCACTGAAATAGTCCTTCATACATTGTCCTCCGTAGTCGCCGCTGATCTCTTCATTCCATTCCATCCCGAATCCCGGCAAACCGCGTCTGTTCGGCGCAACGATGATATAATCGCCGGCGCTCATCATCATGAAGTTCCAACGGAAGGACCAGAACTGACTCACCGGACTCTGCGGACCGCCCTCACAGTACAGGATGGTCGGATATTTCTTGCTCGGGTCGAAATGCGGCGGATAGATGATCCATGTCAGCATATCCTTGCCGTCCGTCGTCTTCTGCCAACGCGGCACGACCGTTGAGCGCTCAATCTGTTTGTAAATATTGTCGTTTTCATGCGTTAGTTGCGGGAGCTCTTTTTCCAACGCCGTGTGGGGTTGTTCCCAGTCGATGCCACGCGGACCGAACTCACGCGTCGGGTCATTGAGGTACTCCTCAACATCCATCCGGTAAATCTCATTCGCTTGCCGCATCGAGTGACCTAACAAGAATGCGTGTCGGTCACACACGTCGCCGAGCGTGAGGTCGTACTGACCTTCCGTCATACGCGACTTGTCACCGTCTATCGTGGTGTAGTACAGGTCAATCGAACCGCTCCAGACATCGGTGTAGAGTAGGGAGGTGTTATTATACCATGCAAACTCATTGACGGCCTGGCCGAAGCCGGAAACCAGATAGCGTTTCTCGCCGGTCTTCAGGTTCATCACCGCCAAACGGTTCTCGTCACTCTCGTATCCGTCACGCTCCATGGACAGCCATGCAATCCACTCGCCGTCGGGCGAATATGCGGGGTTGGTGTCGTAGCCTTTGTTGTCGGGTGTAATGTTCCGTTCCTCCCTCGTGCCGTTCTGCATTAAAAGTTCAGCGTTAATAAGGAAAATATCGCTATTCGTGCTGATGGCATACTCCAGACCGGTTTTCTTGCGGCAGGTATAGGCGATTTCTTCATTATTGGGATTCCATGCCAGCTGCTCGATGCCGCCGAA
>JAFVHA010000007.1 GCA_017478035.1 Paludibacteraceae bacterium
ATTTAATGATTTAATGATGGAATGATTTAATGATGGAATGATTTAATGATGGAATGATTTAATGATTTAATGATTTAAGATTTTAAAGATATATGAGTAAAGCATTATTAATGATTTTAGATGGCTGGGGACTTGGCCATAAGGACAAAGCGGATGCTATCCATTGTACGTCCACGCCCCACTGGGACAAGTTATTGGAGACGTATCCCAATTCACAGTTGCAAGCGAGTGGCGAGAATGTAGGTCTGCCGGACGGACAGATGGGTAACTCGGAGGTGGGACACCTCAATATCGGTGCCGGTCGTGTGGTGTATCAGGACCTGGTGAAGATCAACAGAGCCTGCAAGGACGGCAGTATTCTGGATAATCCGGAGATCAAAGCGGTCTTTTCCTACGCCAAAGAGAGCGGCAAGAAGATCCATTTCATGGGTCTGACGTCCGACGGCGGTGTACACTCGAGCCTGGAGCATCTCTTCTACCTCTGCGACATCGCAGCCAAATACGGCTTGCAGGGCAGGACGTTTATCCATTGTTTCATGGACGGTCGTGACACCGACCCGCGTTCCGGTATCGGCTTTATCGACCAGTTAGAGGCGCATTGTGCAAAATCAGCCGGTGAGATCGCTTCTATCATCGGTCGTTTCTATGCCATGGACCGCGACAAACGCTGGGAGCGCGTCAAAGTGGGATATGACCTGCTCGTGAACGGGAAAGGTGAAGCTTTCGAGTCGATGCACGCAGCGATGCAAGCCAGCTATGATGCGGAAGTAACGGATGAGTTCATCAAGCCGATCGTGCATGTCCGCAACGGCAAGCCGTTAGCTACTATCGAGGAAGGCGATGCGGTTATCTTCTTCAACTACCGTAACGACCGTGCCAAAGAGATTACGATCGCTCTTACCCAACAGGATATGCCGGAGAACGGAATGAAGACCATTCCGAATCTCCATTACTGCTGCATGACGCCGTACGACTCTTCTTTCCGTGGACTGCATGTCCTCTTCCCGAAAGAGAACGTAACCAATACCCTCGGTGAGGTGGTTAGCAAGTTAGGCCTCAAGCAGTTACGTATTGCGGAGACGGAGAAATTCGCGCATGTCACGTTCTTCTTCAACGGCGGTCGTGAGGCGGAGTTTGAGAACGAAGACCGTATCCTCATTCCTTCGCCGAAAGTGGCTACGTATGATCTGCAGCCGATGATGTCGGCTCCGGAAGTGACCATCGCCTTGCGTGATGCGCTGAACAGTCAGCAATACGACTGCATCATCCTCAACTACGCGAACGGCGACATGGTGGGGCATACAGGAGTGTATAATTCCATCCAGCAGGCTATCACGGCGATCGATATATGCGTGAACGAGACCGTAGAAGCCGCCTTGCGCAATGATTATGAGATTATTATCATAGCCGACCACGGTAACTGCGACAATGCCATCAATGCCGACGGCACGCCGAACACAGCCCATTCGCTCAATCCCGTTCCGTTTGTATATATCAGTAAGGAACACACACACGCTCGCGTGGAGAACGGTATCCTGGCGGATGTCGCTCCGTCCATCTGTCATATCATGGGAATCCAGCAGCCGGAGGAGATGACGGGGAGGAATTTAATCAAAGATTAAATTAGTTGAGAGTTTAAAGTTTAGAGTTTAGTGAAAAAGAAAAATGCAAAAAAGAAAGCGGCCCGAAGGGGTCGCTTCTTTGTTGATGACAACAAGAGATTACTCTGCTACAGCCTCAGCCTCAGCAGGAGCCTCAGCAGGAGCCTCTACAGGAGCCTCAGCAGGAGCTTCAGCTTCCTCAGCTGCCGGCTCTTCAGCTACTACCTCTACAGCAGGAGCCTCTTCAGCCTCAGCACATTTTTGCTCGCAGCACTTGTTGCCGCAGCTCATTGCAGCGAAAGCAACAGCTACGATAAGAAGCATCTTTTTCATACGATAAAATGTTTTTTAAGCTTAAAAATTATGTTATGTCTTCGCCTTTTTGCGAAAAACGGTGCAAAAATACAAACTTTTTTGCATATATCCAAAAAAAATTGTAATTTTGCGCAATATTTTTGAATTTTTATGGGAAAAAGAGCTGTTTTTGATAAATCTGACGTCAAATTTTTAGGTTGGAACGTCTTTTTGGCCATTTTGATAGGGGGTCTCCTCCTGGTCGGATTAATTGTTTGGTTGCGTCAATATACCCAACACGGCATCGAAGTGGAGGTGGAAGACGTACGTGGAATGGTGCTTGCGGAAGCGGAACCGGTCTTGGAAGCCGAAGGGTTGCGGCTGATCGTGGTGGACTCTACGTATTCGGATAAGGTGCCGTTTGGCACGATTGTTGAGCAGGATCCTAAAGCGGGTAGTCATGCCAAGAACGGTCGTGCGGTATATGTGACCATCAATGCCACTACGAAACGCCGTATCACCATGCCGGACTTGCAGGATATCAGTTACAGGCAGGCCGAGACCACCTTGCGCGGCTTGGGTCTGCGCGTGGATACGGTATATGAATACAGGCCGTCCACCTACCGCGATCTGGTGCTGGATGTGTTGTCAGATACCGGAAGCATCCACCCCGGAGACAAGGTGACGGTAGGCACGCGTGTGCGGCTGGTGGTGGGATTCGGTAGAGGAACGGAGCAGGTTACAGTGCCCAATGTCATCGGCTTGACCCTGAAGAATGCGCGTAAACTCCTGTTGAACCGCCGTCTGACGGTAGGGGCGGTACATTATGACGACCCGGATGCAGAGGCGGAAGGAATCACGCAATATGTCTATAGCCAGACTCCCGCGGCCGGACGCAGACTATTGGAAGGAGAGACAGTGATGCTCCAACTGTCCGGCGATCCCGATAAAGCCATGAGTGGCGGAAGCGATAATAACGATGACAGTTGGTTCTGAGATGACCAATGACGAAACCCAAATAACGAATGTCGTCGAAGACGACGTGCTATGGGAGCGTTGGCGCTGTGAGGTGGACAAGGGTCAAGGCAAAGAGCGCATTGACAAATACCTCGCGGAGCACATGACCAATACCAGCCGGAACCGTATCCAGACGGCTGCGGATGCAGGGAACGTATGGGTGAACGGCAGTCCGGTGGCATCCAACTATCGCATCAAACCCGGCGATATCATTCAGGTGCTTCTGGACCATGAGCCGCATGATTTTACCATCACGCCGGAGAACATACCGCTGCATATCGTTTATGAAGACGATGACCTGATGGTAATCAACAAACCCGCGGGGTTGGTCGTTCATCCCGGGCACGGCAACTACGAGCACACCTTGCTGCATGCCCTCGCATGGCATTTCGAGCATTCAGCATTCAGCAATCAGCATTCAGATATCAATAATCCTGATATCGGCCTCGTGCATCGTATAGACAAAGACACGTCGGGTTTGTTGCTGATTGCCAAGACGCCGGAGGCGAAGGCGCACCTCGCCAAACAGTTCTTCGATCATACGACCGAGCGCACCTATAACGCGCTTGTGTGGGGTACTTTCAAAGAGGACAGCGGAACGATAGAAGGCGCCTTGGCGCGCGATAACCGCGACCGTACGATTTATAAGGTATGGGATTTGGAAGAATGTCCGCAGGCCAAAGAAGCCGTTACCCATTGGCGGGTACTCGAGCGTTTCATGTATGTGACGCTTGTGGAATGTCGCCTGGAGACCGGACGTACGCATCAGATCCGCGTGCATATGAAGCATATCGGTCATCCGCTTTTCTCTGACGAGAAGTATGGCGGCTGCGAAATTCTCAAAGGCCTTCGCACGCAGAAATACAAGCAGTTTATAGAGAACTGTTTTGCCCTTTGTCCGAGACAGGTCTTACACGCGCGTACCTTGGGATTTACCCATCCTCGGACCGGAGAGCGGATGTTCTTTGATAGCGAATGGCCGGAAGACATGACGAACCTAATCAATAAATGGAGGAACTATGAACCGAATACTTTGGGTTGATGACGAGATAGACTTGTTGCAACCGTACATTATTTATTTGAAAGAGAAGAACTACGAAGTCGTTACCGCCAGTAACGGCGAGGATGCGTTGGAAGTTTTCAGTCATCAGCATTCCGCTTTCAGTATCGTCTTCCTGGACGAGAACATGCCGGGAATGACGGGACTGGAAACGCTTCAGGAGATCAAACGTCTGCATCCCGAAGTACCGGTGGTTATGATTACCAAATCGGAAGAGGAGCATATCATGGAGCAGGCTATCGGCGAGAAGATAGCCGATTATCTGATCAAGCCGGTTAATCCCAGCCAGATACTCCTGTGCCTCAAGAAGCATATCCATCAGCAGGCGATTGTCAGTGAGCAGGTACAGCAAAACTACCGTCAGGAGTGGAGTGATATATCCTATATGATCGATACGGCCACCACGATAGAGGAATGGCAGGCTATCGAGCGCACGCTCAGCAAATGGGATATCGAACTGGAGAACAGTTCCATGCGTTCGCTCATTGAGGACCAGCGCACCCAGGCCAATGCCGCTTTCGCCAAATGGATCGCCAAGAACTACGTTTCGTGGTTTGGGAATACAGACCAAATTACTCGTCCCATCATGTCCCCGGACGTGATGAAGCATTCCGTGTTCCCGTTGTTGGACAAAGGCGAGAAAGTGCTGCTGTGCGTTATCGATAATTTCCGGTACGACCAGTGGAAGACTATCCAGCCGCTTATCAGTGAGTTTTATACCATCCGTTCGGAAGAGCAGTACACCTCTATCCTTCCGACGGCCACTCAGTATGCCCGCAATGCCATTTTCTCCGGTCTTCTGCCGCTGCAGATTCAGACCATGTATCCGCAATATTGGGTGGAAGAAGGAGACGAAGAGAGCAAGAACCAGTATGAGAAAGAACTGGTCCGGACGCTCCTTGACCGCTACCGCCGCCGCGAGACATTCAATTACTGGAAAGTGAACGAGAGTGATTTCTGCGAGCGCGTGATTGCCCAACTCAAAGGTGTGCAGACGCCGCTCAATGTTGTTGTATTGAATTTCATCGATATGCTGTCCCACTCGCGTACGGAGAGTAAGATGATGCGCGAGTTGGCGAATGATGAAGCGGCTTACCGCAGCCTTACCCTCAGTTGGTTCCGCCACTCGCCTACCTATGAGTTGTTGCGCCGTGCGGCAGAGTTGGGATTCACCTTGGTCCTTACTACCGATCATGGTACCACGCGTGTCAAGAATGCCGTGCAGATCATCGCCGATAAAAACACCAACACCAATATCCGTTATAAAGTGGGCAAAGCGCTCAACTGTGCGTCCAAGAATGTGTTCTCCATTGAGCAGCCCAAGCGTGTCGGGCTTCCTTGTCCGAACGTCAGCAGCAGTTATGCGTTTTGTACCGGCAGCGATTTCTTTGCCTATCCAAACCAGTTCAATTATTATGCGCAGTACTATCGGAACACGTTCCAGCACGGTGGTATTTCGCTCGAAGAAATGATTATTCCGCTCGTCACTCTCATACCCAAATCATAAATCATCCATCATCCATGATCCACCTGTTGATCACAGCAATCACCGTCCTCACCTGGAATACCTACCAAATGGGACAGTACGCCAAGCCGGACAAGAACGAGGTCCTGCAATATCTCATGATGCAGGATGCGGATGTCATATGCTTGCAGGAGGTGGATGTGTATAAGAATGATGAGTTTCTCACGCTGCCGGACGTGAAGCAGACCTTGAGCAGGAAATACCCGTATTCGTATATCGATTTCTCGGTCTATAACAAACGCCATCAGTACGGAACGATGGTGTGGGCGAAGTATCCCCTAGTCAACAAACAGAGTATTCATTATGAGACGCGGGGTAACCTCTCCAACCGCTGCGATATAGTGGTAGGGAAAGATACGCTGAGGCTGATTAACAACCATCTGGAGTCGTATAGCTTTACTTCATCTGACCTGGCGGAGACGGACAGTTTGCATACCTACGAAGGATGGCTGTCAGTCTTCAAAAAGCTCAAAAACAAATGGGAACGTGCTTTCTCGTTGCGTAATAACCAGGCCCGGGTGGTTCGCCGTGAGATAGAAGCCAGCCCTTATCCCGTGGTTGTGGTAGGCGATTTCAACGCCACGCCCTTCAGTTACGCCTATTGGCATATCAGCAGCGGACTGCATGACGCCTGGAACTACTGCCATCCGTGGGAGTGGGGTGCCACATGCGAGAAAAGAGGATACGGAATGCGTATTGACTATATCCTTTGTTCCGACCCGCTCAAACCGACCCGCTGCTCTATCCCTGCTGCCTCCGGCTCCGACCATAAACCCGTCGTTGCCACGCTGGAATGGTAACTGTTTTACACTCTTTTCTGATAATGGTAGCCGTCAAAGCGGTCGTCCTTACTGCTGTCGAGGCGGTGATGACCGGTTATTTTCGAGCGGAGATGTTCCCATAGTTCTCCCGGTTTGCACCAGTTTGTCTTGCGCCAGTAGAGGATCAACAGCCATCCGAACAACATTCCTCCCAGATGGGCGAAATGCGCCACGTTATCCATCGAGAAACCGGCTACGGAACCCAGGCCGGCAAACAGCTCGATGAGCGCATAAATAATAACGAACGTGCGCGCACGTATAGGAATAGGGATGAAAATGATATACATCGGTACTTCCGGATAGAGCCATCCGAAAGCGAACAATATACCGAACACGGCACCCGACGCGCCGATAGTTGTCATGAGAGAGGCATATTGCGAAAGAGCGGCTGCGCCGTACGTGGCACTCATGTTACTGAGCATCAGCGCCCAAACCACCTCCTGGATAAACGCTGCACCCAGTCCGCACACCAGATAATAAATGGCAAACCGGCGTGCCCCCCATTCCTGCTCAATCATCGGCGCGAACATCCAAACCGCAAACATGTTAAAAAAGATGTGGCTGAAGTTTGCGTGAAGGAACATATAAGTAATCGGTTGCCACCAGTGAAACGTCGAAGCAGAGTAATAATGAAGACCGCAAAGGGTATTCAAATCCACTCCGTAGCGCTGCATGATGCCGACTAACAAAAAGATAACAAAATTGGCTATCAGCAGATAGCGTGTGACTGTAGGGATATTTCTCATAATGACCGCAAAATTACTATAAATTTTTGAATAAGACACACAAAAAGTGCACCAAAATGACAAAAAAGTACTTTTTTTTAATAAAAATGCATTTTTTTTGCTCAAAATATTTGGTATATAAAGATTTTTTCGTAACTTTGCGGTCGTATTCCGAAAAAGGAACTAATAATTCACATTATTAATAACCCAAATTATTAAAAGTATGAACAAATCAGAACTTATTAAGGCAGCAGCAGCTAAGGCTGAGGTATCTGCAGCTTTGGCAGGCAAGGTTCTCGACGCAGCTCTCGAGGCAGCTGTAGAGGCAGTTAAGAAAGGCGAAGGCGTACAGCTTATCGGTTTCGCAAGCATCAGCGTTGCTCAAAAGGCAGCTCGCAAGGCTAAAAACCCGCGCACCGGTGCCGTTATCAACGTTCCGGCTCGCAAGGTTGTTAAGATCAAACCGGGTGCTAAATTTGCTCTCTAATTAGGCAATGAAGCATAGCAAACGAGTTGCCCATTAACAGGGCAACTCGTTTTGCGTCTGTTTATTTAAAGCCAAATAATAATGTTGAACATTATTTTATGCGGTGCCCCGGGAAGCGGCAAAGGGACACAATCGGCGTTTATCGCGCAGAAATACGGTGTGCAACATCTGTCCACGGGCGATGTGTTGCGCGCAGAGATAGCTTCGGGCAGTGAGTTGGGCAAGCAGATTGACGCCCTTATCTCCAAAGGCAATCTTGTGCCGGACGAAATGATGTACGGCGTGATTGAGAATTATATCGCCAACCTGCCCAAGGACAGCAAGGGCACTATCTTTGACGGTTATCCGCGTACCGTTTCTCAGGCGGAGTCGTTGACCAACCTGCTCAAGAAATACAATATGGAAGCCATCATGATCGACCTGATGGTGGATGAGCAATTGCTGATTCAGCGTCTCATCGAGCGTGGAAAAGTGAGCGGCCGCAAGGACGACAACCTCAATACGATCCGTCATCGTATCGCTATCTATCACAATCAGACGGAGCCTATCGCCCATTATTATCTGCATCACGGCAACTATTTCGCTGTGAACGGCAATCATACTATGGCGGATGTGTTCCTGCAGATCATGCGTATCATAGACCGCGAGTCCCGTCAATAAACCGTACATTTTTTATGGCTGCCAACTTCATCGATTATGTCAAGATATACTGCCGCTCGGGAAAGGGCGGTGCGGGGTGCATGCACCTTCATCGCGCCAAGTATCTTCCGAAAGGGGGCCCGGACGGCGGCGACGGAGGCAAAGGCGGTTCGATCATCCTTCGTGGCAACCGCAACCTCTGGACGTTGCTGCATCTGAAATATCAGAAGCATATCATGGCTACCGATGGAGGCAAAGGCGGCCAGAGTCGTTCGTTCGGTAAGGACGGCGAGGACAAGATCATCGAAGTACCTTGCGGTACCGTTGTGTATGACGGCGAGACGGGTGAGTTCATCTGTGAGGTGAAAGAGCATGACGAGCGCGTGGTACTGCTCAAGGGCGGGCGCGGAGGCTTGGGCAACTGGCATTTCCGTACGGCCACCAATCAGGCACCGCGCTATGCGCAACCCGGCGAACCGGCACAGGAACGTACGGTGATCATGCAGCTCAAAGTGCTGGCGGATGTGGGTCTGGTCGGTTTCCCCAATGCCGGAAAGAGCACGTTGCTAAGCGTTGTCTCTGCCGCCAAACCCGAGATAGCCGATTATCCGTTCACGACCCTTACGCCGCAGTTGGGCATCGTCTCCTATCGGGACGGCCGCTCGTTCTGCATGGCCGACATACCCGGTATCATTGAAGGCGCGAGTGAAGGCAAGGGCCTCGGTCTGCGGTTCCTCCGTCATATAGAGCGCAATGCGGTGTTGCTCTTCATGGTGCCGGTAACGAGTGACGATATCGTCAAAGAATATAAAATCTTACTGCACGAATTAGAGCAGTACAACCCCGAGTTGTTGACCAAGGCGCGTATATTGGCGATTACGAAGATTGACGCCTTGAACGAGAAAGAACTCAAGAAAAAGAAGGCCTCCAAGAAACTGGAGAAACTTGACATTCCGGTTCTCTTTATCTCTTCCGTAGCCGGAGAGGGTATCGACGAACTGAAAGACGCCCTTTGGACCGAACTGAACAAAGAGCAGAACCAAGTGATTGAGATTTCTCATGCGCCGATCGATGTGACGGTCATCGAGCGTGACGAACCCGAGGCACGTGAAGATTCGGAGGAAGAGGGCACTATCTATCTCAATGAAGTGGAGGAAGAATGGGACATCAGTAAGTACAAAGGCATCGGTTGGGATGAATGAGAGTTAATAGTTGAGAGTTGAAGGGGACTTGGTATGACCATATGATTGAATGGCGGGAACGCCATATCAGCGAGAAGCATCTTGTGCTTCTTCTCTCTTTCTTCGTGGGTATGTTCTCCGCCGCTGCGGCTGCGATCCTCAAATCATTCATCCATCTTATCCAGCGTCTGGTGCAGGAACAGCTGATAGCCGACGAGCGTACATGGTGGTACCTCATTACTCCGGTTATCGGTATCACGCTTGCCGCTTTGTTTGTCCGTTATATCGTACGGGACGATATCAGTCACGGTATCACGAAGATCCTGTATGCCATCTCGCAGCGCAAATCGATTATCAAGCCGCATAACATGTGGTCGTCTATCGTGGGTTCGGGTCTAACCATCGGTTTCGGCGGGTCGGTCGGAGCGGAGGCACCTATTGTGCTCACGGGCGCGGCTATCGGTTCCAACCTGGCCAAGGCTTTCCGTCTTGACCAAAAGACGATGATGCTGATGATCGGTTGCGGTGCTGCGGGTGCCATTGGCGGTATCTTCAAAGCGCCTATTGCCGGTCTGGTCTTCACGCTCGAAGTGCTGATGATGGACCTGACGATGACCTCGGTAGCCCCGCTGCTTATCTCATCCGTCACCGCGACCGCTATCTCGTATATTCTCACGGGCGTCGAACCGATGTTCCCTTTGAATACGGTGGAGCCTTTCCTTATCCAGCGTATCCCGTGGTACGCCATCCTCGGTGTGCTTTGCGGTTTGATCAGCCTCTATTTCACGCGCGGCATGAACAGTCTGGAGCGCTGGATGAGACATCATGTACGCAGTATAGGCGTTAAGATCATCGTCGGCGGCCTGACTCTGAGTATCCTTATCTTCCTTTTCCCGCCGCTCACGGCGAAGGATACGACACGATCCACCAGCTTATCAACGGCGACAGTCTGAGCGCTATCCTCAATAGTCCGCTGGAGAAATACCTGATACCTACGCAGTTCTACGCGCAGTTATCGACCGTCAATACGCAACTCATCCTGTTAGTTTATTTCGTGGCGATTATCTTTCTGAAGATTGTTGCGTCGGTGGCTACGAACGGCGGCGGCGGTGTCGGAGGTATTTTTGCTCCTTCGCTTTTCATGGGTGCCGTAGTCGGCTTCGTCACGGCGCGCTTGATGAATCTTGCGGGTCTGATGGTTCCGGAGACCAGTTTCGCGTTGGTCGGAATGGCCGGTCTGATGTCCGGCGTGATGCATGCTCCGCTCACCGGTATCTTCCTTATTGCCGAACTGACCGGTGGCTATCATCTGTTTATGCCGCTGATGATAGTCAGCGTCATCTCTTACCTGACGATCATGCTTTTCGAGCCGCACTCGTTGTATGCAATGCGTCTGGCGCAGAAAGGCGAACTGCTCACCCATAACAAAGACCGCAACGTGCTGACGCTTCTGAAGATGGACAGCGTGCTCGAGACGGATTTTGTGACTATCATGCCGGAGATGACATTGGGCGAACTGGTTAAGGTGATCAGTGAAAGCAGACGGAACGTCTTCCCTGTGATAGACCAACAAGGTCATCTGAAAGGTATTCTTCTGTTGGACGAGGTACGCAATATCATGTTCCAACAGCGCTTGTACAAGCGTTTCACGGTGGGTCAACTCATGACCTCACCTCCGGCTATCCTGCCGTTCGATATGTCGATGGATAAAGTGATGGAGACGTTCGAAGATACAGGTGCCTGGAACTTGCCGGTGGTCGATCAGGACCGCCGATACCTGGGTTTTGTCTCCAAATCGAAGATTTTCAATTCATACCGCGACGTCCTCGTTCATTTCAGCGAGGAGTAGAATCTGGGCTTTGCATTCTTTGAAAAGGGCGGTGGCTTCTGCAGCTAACCGCTTGTATTCGTCCATGCTCAGCGCTTCCGCTTGCTCCAGTTGCGCGATGATCTCTTCCGCGCGTTGTATTGCTTCGTCGTAAGTCATAGTTACTTTCCTCTTCCCCGGATGATGACGCCTGCCGTGAAGAAGAGTATCTTGAGGTCAAGCAGCAGGGACATGTTCTCCACATACACAACATCGGCGTTCAGTCGCTCAATCATCTTGTCCATCGTGTCGGTATAACCTACGCGGATAGGCCCCCAACTGGTCAAACCCGGACGCACTTTGTATATCAGGCAGTAATACGGCGCTTTGGCCATGATCTGCTCAATGAAATACGGTCTCTCCGGTCTCGGACCCACAACCGACATGTCGCCACGCAGGATATTCCATAACTGCGGCAGTTCATCCAGGCGGTATTTGCGCAACCAGCGGCCAACAGCCGTGATACGGGGGTCGTTATCGAGTGTCAGATGCGGTACGCCGTCCGCCTCTGCATGGTCAATCATCGTACGGAACTTGAAGATACGGAACGGAATACCGTACAATCCGATACGTTCCTGCGAGTAGAAGACTGGTCCTTTGGAGGAAATCTTCACCTGAAGGGCAATGACGGCAAACAGCGGCGAGAGCAGAATCAGTCCTATCGCCGAAGCCACTACATCGAAAGCACGCTTGATACACAGTTCGGCATCTGTCATGTGTTGCTCGGTGATGCGGATGAGCGAAGGACGGTCCAGATGTCCGATACGGGCAGCACCCGTTAACATATCATATACGCGCGGAACCATACTGATTTCGCATGAGAGCGGATACAGGCGCGCAATGAGTTCGTATAACTGCCGGTCCGTATATCCTTCCGGCAGATCGAGGATGACTTCATCCTGCTCACCGGCATGTAACAGACCCGCTTCGGCCATCGAGTGCACCACTTTCGTGCGTAATATACCGCGACGGCGGGAGAGTAGGGTAATCGTCAGACGCGGTATGTAGCTCAGCGTGAACTGCATGCCGAACAGCACAAACAGCGAGACTATATAGCGGCGGTAGTTCTCCGTCGGGTCATCAATGATGATGATAAAGAAGAAGAGCAACGAGATGACAGCCGCCGAGAAGAACGTACGCAGGAACTCGCGCCAAAGCGGTTTTTGGAACGGCCGCAGATAGTAACCGGACAGGTAATAGACGCCCAGACAGATAAACGGATATACCAGCAACGGCAACCAGAAACTGAATGCCGGAATCAACGCATCGCGCATATAGTCCACGCGACCGTCATACACCATCCAACGGAATATAAGGAAGCACAACCAAACCAGTTCGCTACTGATCAAGTCCGCTATCAGATACAATAATTGTTGTTTTCTTCGTAATGTCATTCTCTAATAATCTTAAAGGTACCGTCTGCACCTATTTTGATGATCGTGCTTGGTTCGTAGGGCGTATCGTCATCCCGTCTGAACCGGCATACATAGTCTGCGCCGTTCAAGATGGCTTCATCAATCTCCGCAAAACAATGTGCGGCCGGTTGTCCGCTGATGTTGGCACTGGTGGAGACCAACGGATGTCTCAGTTGCTCGCACAGCGCTTTGCTGAACGGCTCATGCGTGATGCGGATCCCTATCGAGCCGTCTTCTGCTATCAGGTTCTGAGCCATGTGCCGTGCGTTCGGATAGATGAGCGTGAGGGGCTTTTGATCCGACAAATCCGAATCATCCGAGTTTTCTGAATCATCAGAAGCTTCCAACAGCATCTCTGCCGTATCCGGCACATCTACGTAGTAGTTCAGTTTGGCAGGACTATCGAGCAGAACCAGCATCGATTTAGAGTCCTCGCGTTGCTTAAGCGCATAAATTTTCGCTACCGCTTCTTCGTTCGTGGCATCACACCCGATGCCCCATACCGTGTCTGTCGGATAGACAATGATACCGCCGGCGCGAAGGACCTGCAAGGCCTGCTGTATGTCTTCTTTTTCGTAGCGCATGACACAAAATAGCGTGCAAAGGTACAACAAAATATCGGATTTGACAAATAAATGAGGCAATTTTAAGAAATTTTCTTAAAAAAAAACATTTTCATTTGCACAATTGCAAAAAATGTAGTACTTTTGTACCCGGTTTAATCCGCTTGCGTCAAGACTCGTGCGATTCGCTGCTCTGCAGCTCAATATGGCACTACGTCTTACGCTACGCTCTCCCCACGAAATATCGCTACGCTAGCATTCCGTGGGGGCCCCGAAAAAGAATACAAAACAAACTAAATATTTTACGTAAAATGAAAGAATTAGATCTTACCAAGTATGGTATTAAGGGCGCTACAGTGATCGCCCACAACCCGTCCTACGAGTATCTGTTCGCAGAGGAGACGAAGCCGGAGTTGACCGGTTATGCAAAAGGTCAGAACACCGAGCTGAACGCCGTGAACGTAATGACTGGTATCTACACCGGCCGTTCGCCGAAAGACAAATACATCGTAATGGACAAGAACTCGAAGGACACCGTTTGGTGGACCAGCGAGGGTTACAAGAACGATAACCACCCAATGTCAGAGGACGTTTGGGCTAAAGTAAAAGAGTTGGCTATCAAAGAGCTCAGCGGCAAGAACCTCTACGTAGTAGATGCATTCTGCGGTGCTAACAAAGACACCCGCATGGCTGTTCGTTTCATCGTAGAGGTAGCATGGCAGGCACACTTCGTTAAGAACATGTTCATCCAACCGAGCGAGGAAGAGTTGGCTAACTTCGAGCCGGATTTCGTGATCTACAACGCATCGCTCGCAAAAGTAGAGAACTACAAAGAGCTCGGTCTGAACAGCGAGACTTGCGTAGCGTTCAACACCACGAGCCGTGAGCAGGTTATTCTGAACACCTGGTATGGCGGTGAGATGAAGAAAGGTATGTTCTCGATGATGAACTACTACCTGCCGCTGAAGGGCATCGCTTCGAT
Organism: Paludibacteraceae bacterium; assembly: GCA_017478035.1. Lineage (GTDB taxonomy): Bacteria > Bacteroidota > Bacteroidia > Bacteroidales > Paludibacteraceae > Colicola. Next base: position 14,178 of record JAFVHA010000007.1, read on the forward strand.
GCACTGCTCGGCGAACACCGACATGGAGGGCAAGAACACCGCTATCTTCTTCGGTCTCTCCGGTACCGGTAAGACCACGTTGAGTACCGATCCGAAACGTCTGTTGATTGGTGACGACGAGCACGGATGGGATGACCAAGGTGTGTTCAACTTCGAGGGCGGTTGCTATGCAAAGGTTATCAATCTGGACAAAGAGTCCGAGCCGGACATCTACGCAGCAATCCGTCGTAATGCATTGTTGGAGAACGTTACTGTGGACGCGAACGGCAAGATCGATTTCGCAGACAAGAGCGTAACGGAGAACACCCGTGTAAGTTATCCTATCAACCATATCGAGAAGATCGTTCGTCCGGTATCTGCAGGTCCGGCCGCTAAGAACGTCATCTTCCTGAGTGCTGACGCCTTCGGCGTACTGCCTCCTGTATCGATTCTGACTCCGGAGCAGACGAAGTACTACTTCCTGAGCGGCTTCACCGCTAAGTTGGCAGGTACCGAGCGCGGTATCACCGAGCCGACTCCGACCTTCTCCGCTTGCTTCGGTCAGGCATTCTTGGAATTGCATCCGACGAAATATGCAGAGGAACTCGTTAAGAAGATGGAGAAGAGCGGTGCGAAAGCATACCTCGTTAACACGGGTTGGAACGGAACGGGCAAGCGTATCTCGATTCGCGACACCCGCGGTATCATTGATGCTATCCTTGGCGGCGACATCCTGAGTGCACCGACGAAGAAGATTCCGTTCTTCAACTTCGAGGTTCCGACGGCTCTGCCGGGCGTAGATCCGAACATCCTGGATCCGCGTGACACCTACGCTGACGCTAAGCAGTGGGATGAGAAGGCTAAAGACCTCGCTGCCCGCTTCATCAAGAACTTTGACAAATATACGTCGAACGAAGCAGGTAAGGCACTCGTTGCAGCAGGTCCGCAACTCTAATTTAGCGGTTCAAAACGATAAAAACGCATCAACCTCACCGGTTGGTGCGTTCGTTTTCAAACATACAAAGTTATAAATAGCAGAATATCAGGGTTTTGTATATTTCTTTTTTCAAACACCATTTCTTGCACACGTCCTATAAAAGCAGTACCTTTGCACCGTCAAACGAAAAATGCGTACCATTATGAAGAAAATGATTATGACGTTGATGCTTGCGATAGCGGGCAGCGTATGGACAATGAGTGAGGCGGCATGTTATCCGCAGGAACCGGACAATCTGGCATTGCATTATATTACGGTGAGCGGTACAATACAGGACCTTGGCACTCCTTGCGAGGAAGGTGAGGTATGTCCTCCTTGTTTGACCCCTGCCATCGTAACAAGCGATAAAACATATTACCTGACGACATCTAATCAAGCGGTGCAGAACTTTCTGGAACACATGGAAACATCTCCTGTTCCATCTATATATTCTTTGCCATTGCAGGCGAAGGCCTCAGGCACTCCGTTTACGAGGGGTAATTATAATTTCTTGATTGTGAGCGACATCAATAGTTTGTATGTTCAGTATTTCTCGGATCGGTTGGATCTTCCTTCTCTTTGCGACGAGTGGAATGTGCTGGAATTCCGCTCGCATATGGAATCTATTCCGGACGAGTATAACATGCGCCATTACCGGTTAACAACTGACACCGTCATCGGCGAACAAAGATATATTCAGTTATATAAAGATCAAACATACAAGGGTGCCATGCGTGAGGGAAATAATCGAGATATCTATTATATTCCTGCTTACACCACACATGAATATCTGCTCTATGCCTTCAATGCACAAGTAGGCGACCAGTTACTGGATTTATGGGTAGGTAGCACTATGGATAAGGTATTTTCAAAAGAATATTTCCCATCTGGTGTCAATGCCACGGTTGAAGAAATTATAGATACGACTCCGAGACGCTTTGTGTTGAGTATTAGTTATGTAACAACAGAGGAAGGTGTTGAGAACTATCCTTATTATTTTGAATGGATAGAAGGTATTGGACTTGGTAGTGCCCCCGACGGTGCAACTAATCCGCTCCCATATCCCGGAGGTTTCTCAAGTTTTCTCCTTTGTGCCTATAAGAACGGCGAACAGATGTATGTTTCTGAGTCGGGCGAGAAATACGGCTGTGAGTATAATGTTGAGCAACCTCGTCTCCCTTCTCTTTGTGATGAGTGGAATATATTGGAGATAGCGTATCCGGACGGGTATGAAAAGTTTCATACCGTTAAGCAGCGTCTGACTACAGATACTATTATCGGTGCCAATCAATATGTCAAGTTAGAACAAAGTGGAAAATATCTTGGTGCGCTACGTGAAGGTACCGACAAGGACATCTATTATATTCCGGCAAACAGCACTCGCGAGTATTTACTCTATGCGTTTAATGCGAAAGTGGGAGATGTGTTTGAAAACGCGTGGATGGGAAGAATAGAATCATGGGCTCCAGACGGATATATTGTTTCAGTAGAGAATATTTACGGTAATTCACCCCGTATATATGAATTAAAAGTACAATTCGGTCATGAGATTAATGATACTCCTGAAAGAGATTACGCGGAGTGGACACGTACATGGATTGAAGGTATAGGATTCACGGAAGGGCCTTCCGGCAGCACATGTCCCTTCCCTTGTGAGGGCGATTATAATGAACAGCTCCTCTGTGCTTACAAGAACGGCGAGCAGGTGTATGTTTCTGAGTCGGGCGAGAAATACGGCTGTTATTATGACGGAGGCACGCAACAAGATCGTCTACCATCATTATGCGATGAGTGGAATGTACTGATGGACAGCGGATTCGAATTAGGTCCTGTCTATGGAGAAATCTGGACTAATGGCTTCAAAGTACAAGGAGATACA
>JAFVHA010000103.1 GCA_017478035.1 Paludibacteraceae bacterium
TGCCTTTTTATCCCCAATACCTACGAAGTCTATTGGAATATCACTCCCGAGCAACTCTTTGCGCGCATGAACAAGGAGTATAATGCCTTCTGGAATGAAGAGCGGCGTGCCAAAGCGGAGGCCATCGGCCTGACGCCGGTAGAGGTGGCGATTATTGCCTCTATTGTGGAGGGAGAGAGCCATAATAAGAACGAGATGCCGATCATCGCCAGTCTGTATATCAACCGCGTGCACAAAGGGATGCTTCTCCAGGCATGCCCCACGGTGAAATACGCCGTCGGAGACTTCAAACTGAAGCGTATCCTGTATCGCCATCTGGCGGTGGATTCGCCGTATAACACCTATAAGAATCCCGGACTGCCTCCCGGACCTATTCGCTGCCCGGCACCAACTACACTGGATATGGTACTTAATGCCCCGAAAACGGATTATCTCTTCATGTGCGCCAGTCCGGAGCTGAACAACACCCATATCTTTTCCTCTTCGTATGGCAGTCATGCTGCAGCGGCAGTACAATACCGCAACACCATGGATACCATTAATTGGGAGAACTATGACGCTATGCGTAAAGCCGAACGCGAAGCACAAAAGACCAATGACTAACGATCAACGACTATGTTGTGGAATAACAATGAGGACATCAGACTTATCGAATGCGGGAACAACTCCCGTACCATCAGACATTATCTGAAAGACTGTCGTGATGAACGTCGCCCCTATGTATTTGTTACCAATACCATGACGGTCAAGCCTCTGCGACGTCTGTTAGTCCCCGTATCCATGCTTGAAGAAGAAACATACAAAGCGGAGATTTGCACGTATATCGCGCGCCGTACCGGTGCGCATATCATCCTGCTGCAAGCCAACGACTACGGCTCGCATGCACGGCAAAACGTCAACCGCATCATAACGCATATTGAGAAAGTCAACGAACGTATCGCAGCTAACGGAGAAAGTACTCCTGTCACCTATGAGGTAGCTATCGCTCGCAAGGATAGTTTCTCTCTGATGCGCGAGGCGGCAGAACGGCAGCGGGATTTTCAACATGACCTGCTTATCCTTACCGCAAGCCGGGACTATGGGCTGGATGACATTATCTTCGGTCCCCAGGAACAGAAAGCCATCCAGAAAGCGCTTGTTCCTGTTATGCTGGTCAATCCGCGTGATGATTTGTTTTCATTATGCGATTAACAATAGCATTTTGTAAACTAAATATTACATTTTTTAGATTTTTAACACTTTTTTGCAAAAATATTTGGCCATATGGTCAAAAAGCAGTACTTTTGCACCGTGTTTTTCATGGTATTAGATTTAAGGTTAAATGAAAAGATTGGGTTGTCGTGAGACAACCTTCTTTTTTTCTCTCTCTCAACTCTCAACTCTCAACTATTTTGAAGAGAGGGGATTCGAAAATTACGGTCCCCTCTCTTAACGCAAAAAGACACCGTTTGGTGCCTTTTGCGGAAGAGGGGGGATTCGAAAATTGCCGCAGGCAATAATCGTTCGAGCGCAGCGAGATAAGAACCCCCGACCGGGGGTGAAGAACCCCGCTCTACACGTAAAAAGGCGCCATCTCTGGTGCCTTTAGCGGAAGAGGGGGGATTCGAACCCCCGGTACAGTTACCCGTACGACAGTTTAGCAAACTGTTGGTTTCAGCCACTCACCCACCCTTCCTTGGCGTTAGCCGAAATGTGCTTTTTTTCAAAAGCGGGTGCAAAGGTACTACAAATAATTGATATATGCAAGTTTTTTTGCACTTTTTTTGAATTTTTATAAAAAAAGAACCCCTACGCACTATGCGTCTTCCGCGTGAGGATTGACTTCATCGTCAGGAAGAAATACTTGATATCCGTGCGCACAGGATGTGCCAGATATTCCGTCAGGTATTTGTCTTCGCTTGCAAACAGTTCCTCGAATGTGTCAGGATGGTCGATGTAGAATGGCGGTATCAATCCCGGCTTGCAGCGCGTACGTTTGTCTTGCAGCCATTCCGGATAGGTCTCGAACATCGTCTTGCTGATGGGACGGACACCCACTAACTTCACATCCCGTTTGAACCAGTTGATGAGCATCGGCAATTCGTCCAGCCAGTATTTGCGCATGAATTTTCCCCATGTTGTGATACGCCAGTCGTCATTGCTCTTGTCCGCTATATCCATACCTCCACGTGCATCAAACACATATTTCTGAATATACTCCGCATACGGGTGCATGGTGCGGAACTTGTAGAAATATTTTATCTCTTTGTTCTTGCATACACGCGGCAACTTGATCAGCGGACCGTATATCTTGATTTGCTCCTGGGGATACGGCTGCGAATGACGGTGTGCAAATACATACTCGATATGGCCCATAGGTACTATCTCATCCACCTCAAAGCCGCAGTAATACAACCGGCCCAACACCTCTGTTTTCGATAGCATGCGCTTCCTGCCCTTCGTCAGGTCGTAATACAACCTGCTGGTCAGCATCAAACGCGGTACTACACGTTTAGACCAGAAATACAGGCTGTATATGATCCAATTCAGTCCGGCCGGATACTTCGCCAATATCTTCGATTTGATATACTCCTGAGGCCTGTAGCAGCATACATACCGCCCTTCATCCGGCAGTTTCTGGTTGATGATGCAAAATCGTCGGTTGATACCTTTCGCATCGTTCAGCAGCGTCAGATCCACAATCGTCTTATACTGATAATCCGGTATCTGCAGGAAGGCGAA
>JAFVHA010000104.1 GCA_017478035.1 Paludibacteraceae bacterium
CCCAGAGTAAACCAGCATTTGCGTTTGCTATGGGGAGAGCGTAGAACAAGGCGTAGTGTTATAGGAACTACGATGTAGTGAACTCACACGAGCCTTAGTTTAAGCGAGGGGTATTAGCTCATCTCACCTCCCTTTCGAGTCCGCTATACTCCACAAAATATTAAACAACATGGAAACACTAAAAGAAAAATTTGAGAATCTTTCTCTGCCTTGGGAAGACGGAAAGCAAAAGGAACTAGAGGAAATATTTAACAAACAACTTGCACCTGATTTTTTGTATGGTGGATATATTCGTGTACTTGATAGATACCGCGTATATATTCAATGCGTAGAATTCTATTTCCATAGCGAAGAGCCAAATGGAATAAAAGATGAGATCGTTTATCATCGCAACAATTATCACGTTGAAGGCGAACTTCCATATTTTGTTCCTCTTACTTTTCATGCACATGCTTCGGGATTTGATATCGCGTTCGAGAATCCTATTTTACATTATCGAGCATCAGCATTAATTCGAGCATATGAACTATTTGATGAGAAAGTGGGCAAATTTATTAAGGTTGAAAACGGAAAATTTATATTAGAAGACGGGAAACTAATCAATAAACCTGAATATAATGGAAAACCGCATAGCGATTATAAGTTTATTTATGCTGATGAACCTGAAACAAATACCCAATCTACTTACTTGTATGATATCTTGAATGGTTTTGGTAATGCAGGAGAAATAACGTGGGTAACGAAACCGCTACCTTTCTATAATAACCAAAAACCTAATCCAAAAGAGCGAAAGGGCGTTTACAAAGGAGACAAATGGACGGCTTCAAAATACGAAGAGCCAAGAAAGCGGGAATGGGGTTTTGATAGAAAAAAACTTAATAAATCAGATATTAACTAAGAGGACTTAGTCCTCTTTTTTTATGCCTAATAACTTCTCCTAAACTTTTAACAACTTTTAACAGAAAATTTTGGGAATTGCGCGAAAAAACATATACCTTTGCACCGTAAACTTAATAACAAATTTATTAAATTTAAATTCGTAAAGATTATGTTACACGATTCACAAACCGATTTAGTATTCATACCGATGGCTATTCGGTATCATTTTCCTCGTTTATACAAGAGCCTTATTGAGGCTTTTAAGGCTGCTCATGTCAAGTGTTGGGAACTACCGTTTACAGGAGACAAGACACGTCTTTGGGTGCGCGATTGGATGCCGATTACGGTTGATCGAAAAGGCGATATGGCACAGTTCCTTTACGATCCTGACTACTTGCGGGCTCCTCGTTATGCCAAGTACAAACCAGACATGGTGCCCATCTGGGAAGATATGGGTATTACCCCCTTTAGATATGATATTAAACTCGATGGAGGTAATGTTCTGACAGATAAGAAAGGTCGGGTCTATCTAACGGACAAAGTCTTTCTCGAAAACCCGGATATCGTCCCACGAGGTGAACTTATTGCATTTTTCAAGGAGAAACTCAATGCACGCTCTGTCAAAATCGTTCATTGGGACAAGTCGGATATGTATGGCCATGTGGACGGGATGATGGCAATCGCTGATGATGGTTCGCTTATTACGGACCTTAGTTGGGAGTACCTTAATTTTCTGCGCGTGGGCAACAATATCTTCATGGCGCAACTCGGTAAACCTACAGACGAACCGGCTGTTAAACGGATCCGAGAAGCGTTTCCTGATTGCGAGGTTTACCCTATTAAATACGCGCAGACGCTCACGCGACTTGGTGGAGGACTACATTGCGCGACGTGGAATACTGTAGAGCACGGCTATCAAAATGCCAAGTATTTCAAGCCCTCCAAGCGACATCCGTTCAACCCGTTTACGGAAGATGCGTTCACGGAGGAGCGGCTTCGTCAAGTCATAGAGTATTATCAAGAACGCCAGCTACAAGATGAGGAATGGGAAGTGTTCAACGACGCTTTCAAAGAGTATTGGAATACGTTGTGGCTTGAGGCCGGAAAATTTTCGTTCATGGACATGGTAGAGGCTATACAGAGCAAATTGCAGGAGTGGAATAGTCCTTATTTCAAGGACTTATTGGAGTTGGTACTTATGTGCAGTGAATTGAAGAGTTACCTTATGCACGTCCCAAAAGCTATCCTTCCGGAAAACACAGACTACTACCCTCAATCGGTTTATATCCCAGCAAAAGTAGTGAATGTTCATTTCCGGGACACGATAGCTAATCTCACTTCTTTCAGCGTTGAGTATGAGCACATGAAGAAGAATGTTTATGATGAATTGGAATTTACCAAACAGATTGAGAAGGAAGCAAAGGAAGCCGAAGAGCGAAAGGATGGAACAGTTTATATCCTTCATTATCGGGAGTTTGATAAACGTCGTATTTGCCCTTATCGCTACACGCTTATTGCCAGTGCCAGTTGGAAAAAACATGTGCGAATTATTACTTATGACGATTCACCTGTTTCTTTCATAGAGAGTACGTATAGGACGCTTGTTGAATACTTCGAATTTATTGCCTCCAGGATAAACTTCTATGACAACTACCGTGAAGGCGACTGCTATTTCGATGGAAAACCAGATTCCCACATAGATGAACAAGACATGCCCTTTTAGTCTCAAACCCGAGTATGTCGATGAGATGACTGTTGATCCCGCAACCGAACTCAAGCACAAAGCCATGTGCGTTCGAAAACTCCTCGGCAATACTTACACATTAGAAGAATTGGAGAAATACTGTGCGCTATATGGAATAACAATTGAACAAGCTATAAATTCTTGAATCTCGAGCCCTTCGATATCTTAATATCCTTATTCTCCCTTTCCATTCCTGTCGAACTCCTCTGCCGTAGCCGTAAAAACACATCACCGCTACTATTGAGGGCGGTTTCGACGGAGTCTTGGACGACACCGATGATGAAGCCGACAGCCAGCACGATGACATAGCATAGTGCAAGCCGGAGTAAGGCGATAACTTATAAAAAAAACAAACAAACTCTTGCACACGTCAAACTTTTTTTGTACTTTTGCAGCCGAAAAAGGGATAAAGAAAGAAATTATGATTTACAAACATTTGAGTGAACTCATCGGTCGGACACCGATGTTAGAAATTAGCGGATTAGACGGTCAGAAGGCCCGTATCATCGTGAAGATGGAGTATTTTAACCCCGGTGGAAGCGTCAAAGACCGTATCGCGCTTGCGATGATAGAAGACGCAGAGGCACGCGGTGTACTACGTCCGGGTGCTACTATCATCGAACCCACCAGCGGCAATACCGGAGTCGGTCTGGCATGGGTAGGTGTATCCAAAGGATACAAAGTGGTTCTTACCATGCCGGATACGATGAGTGTTGAGCGTCGAAACCTGCTTAAAGCCTATGGTGCCACCCTTGAACTGACACCCGGTGCAGAAGGGATGAAAGGGGCTATCCGTCGCGCAGAAGAGTTACGCAATGCTACTCCAGGTGCTGTTATCTTAGGCCAGTTTGTCAACCCGGCCAACCCCGCTATGCATGAACGCACCACGGGCGAAGAGATTTGGGCGGATACCGAAGGACAGGTTGATATTCTGGTAGCCGGCGTCGGAACAGGAGGAACAGTCAGCGGTTGCGGACGGGCGTTAAAGAAACATAAATCCTCCGTACAGGTAGTGGCCGTTGAACCGGCTACGTCAGCAGTACTATCCACCGGCATACCCGGAAAACATCGCATACAAGGCATAGGGGCCGGTTTTGTACCCGATACGTATGATGCAAAGGTAGTTGATAGCATCATGCCAATAGAGGACGAACAGGCTTTTGCCGGAATGCGTCTGCTGGCCGGTACCCAAGGTTTGCTTGTCGGCATCTCTGCCGGAGCAGCTTTTACGGCGGCTTTACAGTTGGCACGCGAAGAGGACAACCGCGGCAAGACTATTGTCGCTATCCTACCCGACACTGGAGAGCGTTACCTCTCTATGAATCTTTTTTAAGGGAAATACGTCTATTTCTTGGTAGCCACGATATCCACCTTTCCACTGCCTAAAAAGAGGTGGTCCTTATAGGATGCCGTTATATCTACATCGGAAGTCCAGGATAATTGGTTATCCTTGAGGGTTGCCTTGCCGTATGTGAAAGACATTTCCATTACCAGATCCCCGAAGGTAGCCTCATCCTCTGTGGGCTCCATGAGAAGTTGATTGTCGGATACGTAGGCCAAGGTGGAGTCGCCCGCAGCAATAACCCACACCGTGTTGGCTTCTTTGCCAAGTGCAATGGAGAGATTGCCCTTTTCACTCATTGGAACCGTACGCTTAAGGGCACCTGCATACAGGTCAATGCTTCCGGTTGAGACAAACGAATAATCACCGACAAAGACGTCACGCGGATCAGTCGATGGTTCTTCTTTGGAACGGTCACAGGCAGCGAAGGTCAGTATTGCCAGTAGAAGGGCAAAAAATCTTGTCAGATACTTGGTTTGCATAGTCATTCATTTATTTGTGAGTGCAAAAGTACTGCTTTTTTTGCACATATGCAAGAGAAAGAACGAAAAAAGCGACTCAAGGGTCGCTTTTTCCTTATTATATACGCACACGCGTATTACCACGCGGTACCTAACATACGCAGGTAGCTCTTGTAACGCCATTGGGCGTTCTCCTGAGCGGCGGCGAAGAGCTCGTCTGCCTCTTTCGGGAACTGCTTTGCTACAGAAGCGAAGCGAACCTCACCCTTGAGGTAATCCTGGAACTTATCCCACTGCGGCTCTTTGGAGTGGTCTGCTGCGCTGTGGGCGGCTCTGCCGCCTCTCCCGCGCCATAGGCGCGCATATCACGCCCCGCAAGACTCTCGCGCGCCGCAGGCGCGCACAGCCCACACCCCG
>JAFVHA010000105.1 GCA_017478035.1 Paludibacteraceae bacterium
GCTAAAGTGCTGACACTGAGTGACTCCGACGGTTTTGTTTATGATCCGGAAGGTCTGAATGAGGAGAAGATGGCGTTTGTATTCGAGCTTAAGAATGTCCGTCGCGGACGTATCAAAGAATATGCTGCCAAGTTCCCCAGCGCACAATATTTCCCGGGTGAGCGTCCATGGCGTATTCCGTGCGACATTGCCATGCCTTGTGCAACTCAGAATGAGATTGAGAAAGCCGATGCAGAGAACCTGCTTAAGAACGGTTGCTTCTGCGTTACCGAAGGTGCCAACATGCCGAGTACTCCGGAAGCGATAGCTCTTTTCCAAGGAGCCAAGATTCTGTATAGTCCGGGTAAGGCCTCCAATGCCGGTGGTGTAGCCACGTCGGGTCTGGAGATGACTCAGAACTCCATGCGTCTGAAATGGACGGCAGAGGAAGTGGATCAACGTTTGCGCGGTATCATGGCCGATATTCACGCGGCTTGTTTGAAATACGGCACGGAAGAAGACGGCTATATCAATTACGTCAAAGGTGCCAATATCGCAGGTTTCATGAAAGTGGCCAATGCGATGGTTGAGCAAGGGTTAGTGTAAGTTGAGAGTTTAGAGGTGGAGAGTAATTTTACATCGTTGATGCAGAAGCGGGTGCGGAGGATTCTGCTCGTGTGCAATAACTATGACAGTTTTGCACTGGAGGAGGATGGCCGTATAGACGTGCAGATAGCACAGGAGTACGCTGAGTTGAACCTCAGTAATCCTCCTGCCATCGTGCGTGCCGAGACTACCCGCGAGGCCTTGGAGTTGCTGCGGAGTCAGGAGTCAGGAGTCAAGAATCAGGACTCATTTGACCTGATATTAACGATGTACAGTACCGGCGAATTGGATGTATTCGAGTTCGCCAAGGCCGCCAAGGGTCTGTTGCCGGAATGTCCGATTGTACTGCTTTCCGCGTTCAGTAAGGAGATTTACAACCGTATTGAGCAACACGACCGTTCCGACATCGATTATTTCTTCAACTGGAACAACTCGACCGACCTTATCATCGCTATCATCAAACTGATAGAGGATAATCTGAATGCGCCGCATGATATTCTGGAAGAAGGCGTGCGGGCTATCTTACTGGTGGAGGACTCCGTCCGATACTATTCGACCTATCTGCCGCTGCTATACAAATTGGTGTTACGGCAGAATGCAATCGCCATCCGCGATGCGCTGAACGAGAAACAGCAGCTGTTGCGCAAGCGTGCGCGTCCGAAAGTGCTGATGGCGACTTGTTATGACGAGGCTATCGAGTTCTACAACCGTTACAGCAAGAATATTATCGGCGTCATTTCCGATATCGGTTTTGTGCTTCATAAAGGCGATCCGTCGTCGTCCGAGAAACTTGATGCGGGTGTTGATTTATGCAAGCTCATCCGCGAAGACAATCCGACGATGCCATTCCTGATGCAGAGTTCTCAGGAGTCCATGCGGACTATCGCCAAGCAACTGAAAGTAGGTTTCGTTGTCAAGAAATCGAAGACGCTGACGCAGGAAGTGAGTGAATATATAGAGAGTGAGTTCGGTTTCGGAGACTTCATTGCGCGTGACCCGCGTACGGGTAAGGAAATAGCGCGCGCGAGTGACCTGGAGGGTTTTGAACGTATCATATCCACTATTTCTCCATCTGCATTTAGACGTCTGAGTGACAACAACTACCTATCCAAATGGCTCTTTGCCCGCGGTTTGTTCTCCGTCGGACGTCCTGTAAGTGCTCTGCAGATTCAAGACGAGGCCGATATAGAGAACGTGCGGCAGATGAATATCCGTCTTATTCACGACTACCGTATCAATCAGGCGCTCGGAGTGGTAGCCAAATACTCGCCGGAGACGTACAACGACACGATATGGTTTGCGCGTTGCGGCGATGGACCGATGGGAGGCAAGGGTAGAGGACTCGCATTCCTTAACCATGTGCTTCAGAAGAACGATCTGTACGACCGTTGGGAGAATATCCGTATCTTCGTGCCCCGGACGCTGGTGATTACCACCGATTATTTTGACCGTTTTATTCATGACAACGGTCTTCAATATGTCATCAATGCGGATTTGACGGATGAGGAGATCCTCTCCGAGTTCGTTGCCGCGGCACTTCCTATGGAGTTACGCGACGCGCTGCGTCATTTCATCCGCGTGACACACCGGCCGATAGCCGTACGTTCGTCATCCAAGTTGGAAGACTCTTATTATCAGCCGTTTGCGGGTGTCTATAGCACCTATATGATCCCTCATACAGAAAACGAAGATCAGGAGTTGCGTCTTCTGAGCAAGGCCGTAAAGTCTGTCTATGCGAGTGTCTATTATGCTGCGTCACGTGGCTATATCACTTCGACGGGAAATGTGCTGAGCGAGGAGAAGATGGCGATTGTTCTTCAAGAGGTGTGCGGTGAGCAGGAAGGCAATTATTACTTCCCGGTCATCTCCGGTGTGGCGCGCAGCGTCAATTTCTATCCGGTGGGCAAAGAGAAAGCCGAAGACGGTATTGTGAAAGTCGCCTACGGTTTGGGCAAAGTGGTGGTGGACGGTGAACAGGTGTTACGTTTCTCGCCCAAATACCCGAAGAACGTACTCCAGACGTCCACCGTGGATTTGGCTATGCGCGAGACGCAACAGTCGATGCTGGCGCTGTCGCTTAACCCCGAGCGCTTCAAGACATCCATTGACGATGCTGTCAATTTAGAGCGTATTCCTATTCATGAGTGCGGGCAGTTTGAGAGTTTGAAGATGATTGCCTCCACGTACGACCGGGAAAACATGCGTATAGTGGACTCGTGCTATCCCGACGGCCCGCGTATTGTCACTTTTGCACCGCAACTGAAATTCAAGACCTTCCCTCTGGCGGAGATTATTCAACAGTTGCTGGAGATGGCCCAAGTGGAAATCAAATGTCCTGTAGAGATTGAGTTTGCCGTGAACCTTGAGCACGAGCCTCAGATATTCCATGTATTGCAGATTCGTCCTATTTCCGCAGACAGCCTGAATGCGAAAGTGGAATGGGATCAGATTGATGCGAGCGGTGCGTTCCTTTGTTCCGGAAACGCGCTGGGCATAGGCAAGATAGAAGACGTACGCGATGTCATTTATTTGAAGCGCGAGGCTTTCGATATCCTGCGTACGCGAGAGATGGCTCAGACCATCCGGCAGTGGAACAACAAGATGCGTCAGGAAGGCCGTCAGTTCTTACTTATCGGTTACGGCCGATGGGGATCACAGATATCTACACTTGGCGTACCTGTTCAATGGAGTGATATCAGTGAGGCCAAGGCGATTGCCGAATGCAGCCTGGAGAACTTCCGGATTGAACCTTCGCAGGGTTCTCACTTCTTCCAGAACCTCACATCCTTCAATGTGGGTTATATGAATATTGATTCATGGGCGAGGGTAGAGGACAAATATGACGAGGACATACTGAATGCCTTGCCTGCTGTTGAAGAAACCGACCTTGTGCGTCATGTGCGTCTCGAGAAATCATTGGAAATGTATATAGATGGATTTAACAGTAAAGCTATAGTTATATGCAATTAGCACTACAAATCATTACACTCATCGGTTCCGTAGCGATGTTGATGTACGGACTGAAGGTGATGAGTGAAGGTCTGCAGAAAATGGCGGGTAGTACGTTGAGCAACGTGCTTGGAACAGCGACCACCAACCGCTTTACGGGCGTGTTAACCGGTGCCTTCATTACCGCAGCAGTCCAGTCTTCGACAGCGACCACCGTGATGACGGTTAGTTTCGTATCCGCCAGTATTTTGAGCCTTGCGCAAGCCATCTCGGTCATTATGGGTGCCAATATCGGTACGACGTTTACCGCCTGGATTATGGTACTCGGTGGCGGTTCGTTTGACCTGCGATTGATCGTTTATACGGCAATCGTGCTGGCCGTCGCTTTGATTTACACCAAGAAGAATGCTAATCTCGGCGATTTCCTTATGGGTCTCTCGTTACTGCTCTTGGGACTTTCTACCTTGAAAATCAATGCTACAGAGATGCATTTGGACCAGATGGAACCTGTCCGTAATTTCTTTGTGGCTACGTCGAGTTGGGGGTACGGCAGTTATTTCCTGTACCTGCTTGTGGGCGGAATCTTGACATTTGCCGTGCAGTCTTCGGCGGCTATCATGGCAATCACCATGACGCTCTGCTCCACGCACGTGCTGCCTATTGATATGGGTATTTCGTTGGTCCTCGGTGAGAATATCGGAACCACCATTACTTCAAATATCGTTGCTCTTTCGGCTTCTGTTCAGGCCCGCCGTGCTGCGATGGCGCACTTGGTATTCAACCTGTTCGGTGTGATTTGGGTGCTCTGCGTCTTCCGTTGGTTTGTAGGCGGTGTATGCCAGTTATGGGGCGTTGAGTTCGAACCGGGTGTTCCGAGTGAAGTATCGCCGGACAAGCTCAATGCTATCCTTGCTACCTTCCACACCACATTCAACGTACTGAATACCTGTATCCTGATCGGATTTATTCCTTTGCTGGAGAAACTGGTCATCCTGATTATCCCTTCCAAACCGGAACAGAAAGATACAGACAGTCAACTTCGGTTTATCTCCGGTGGCCTTATGTCCACTTCCGAGTTGTCTATCTTGCAGGCATGGAAAGAGGTACATGTCTTTGCTCTCCGTGCACAACGAATGATCGGTATGGTACATGACTTGTTCTACGAACAAGACACGACGCAGTTTACGAAGATCTTCACGCGTATCGAGAAATACGAAGGAATATGCGACCGAATGGAATATGAAATTGCGCAGTACTTGAACCAAGTGGCAGATGGTCGTTTGTCCGATCAATCCAAGCATGAGGTACATAAGATGTTGCGTATTGTGAGTGAGTTGGAGTCTGTAGGAGATGCGAACTATAATCTCTCGCGGTATATCCGCCACAAGCATGAAGGCAAGATCCAATATACAGAAACGCAGGAAAAGAACGTGGAGCAGATGATTTACCTGCTTACCGGCGCACAGACGAAGATGGTAGAGGCACTGGAACGCGTCAATATTACGCAAGAAGAGTTCTTCGCGATGACCAATATGGAGAATGAGATCAATAATTTCCGTGACGAACTCAAGAACCAGAACATGCAAGCCATTACCGACCATGAGTATGAATACAGCGTCGGCGTCAACTATATGGATATCATCCTTGAGTTGGAGAAGATGGGCGACTATATCATCAATGTAGAA
>JAFVHA010000056.1 GCA_017478035.1 Paludibacteraceae bacterium
AGTTCATGGTCTTGAAATCCGAAATGGTCGTCCCTTTGGGATAAGAGTTCTCGAAACTCGGGTATTCGCGTAGGTTCAGTTCCTGCCTCAATTCCTGAGAGAGCACTACATGAATGCCCCGTTCGTCCATAAACTGCAATAAATGACGAACCTCAACCAAGGTCTCGGTCTTCATCGCATTTCCGAAAATCGCAATCGTCATAAGCCCGTAATACTCCAAATTAAAATCGGCTGCAAAGGTACAACTTTTTTTCAAATTATGCAAATTTTTATGGCACAATATTTGCATATATGCAAAAAAAGTACTACCTTTGTGCCGAATTTGTGATCACGGACATGACAAAACTTAGTGTGAACATTAACAAGGTGGCGACTCTGCGCAATGCGCGCGGGGGCAATCTGCCTGACGTTCAACGGTTTGCAGTGGATTGCGAGCTGTTCGGAGCGCAGGGCATTACCGTTCATCCGCGTCCTGACGAGCGTCATATACGCAAGGAGGACGTGTATCAGTTGAAGTCGATGGTGACGACGGAGTTGAATATAGAAGGCAATCCGACGGAAGAGTTTCTGGCGTTGGTGGAGGATATCCGTCCGACGCAGGCCACGTTGGTGCCGGATGACCCGTCGCAGTTGACCTCGAACCACGGTTGGGACACGCGCCGTCATTTGGATTTTCTGAAAGGCGTAGTGAACCAGTTGCATGCCTCTCGTATCCGTGTGAGTATCTTCGTGGATCCCGATCCGGTGATGGTGGAGTATGCGTTGCGGACGGGTGCAGACCGCGTGGAGTTATATACCGGTCCGTACGCCGAGCTATTCGAGTCGGATCCCAAACGTGCTATCGAGCGATATCGTCCTGCGGCCGAGAAAGCGCATGAGTTGGGGTTGGGTATGAATGCCGGCCATGATCTGAATCTCAAGAACCTCAAGCCTTTCGTCAAGGCCTTCCCGTGGACGGCAGAGGTGAGTATCGGACATGCGATCATATGCGATGCGCTGTACCTCGGTATTCAGGAGACGATACAGGAGTATCTGGATTTACTTAAGTAAATCATTGATGATTGATGATTTTTGATTTAAAGAATTAGATATGTTATTACAAATTGACACATTGGCTGCCGTACAAGAAGAGGTGGCAGTTATCGAAGAAACGGCTCAAGAGTCTATGAACCTGTGGGAAATGGCGCAGTACGGCGGTTGGATAATGATTATCCTCGCTATCCTGCTCGCCGGTGCATGTTATATCTTCATCGAACGTCTGGTGGTGCTCAAACAGGCCACGACGGAGGACCGTTCGTTCATGGACCGTATCCGCGATTATATCCATGAGGGTAAGATTGACTCGGCGGTGAACCTGTGCAAGCAGACCGACACACCGTCCGCGCATATGATTGAGAAAGGAATCTCGCGTATCGGTCGTCCGATGCAGGACGTACAGGTGGCGGTGGAGAACGTCGGCAACATCGAGGTAGGTCGTCTGGAGAAAGGTCTGGTGATCATGGCTACTATCGCCGGCGGTGCGCCGATGCTCGGTTTCCTCGGCACGGTGATCGGAATGGTTCAGACGTTCTATAACATGGCGCAGACATCCGGCGGCATCATCGAGATGAGTGCCCTCTCGACCGGTATGTACCAAGCGATGGTGACCACTATCGGAGGTCTTATCGTAGGTATCCTTGCTATGTTCGCATACAACTACCTCGTGTCGCGTATTGACCGCGTTGTGCGGCTCTTGGAATGCCGTACGATGGAGTTTATGGACTTGCTCAACGAACCGGCGTAACCCGTAACCCATAACCCATAACCCATAACCTTTATGTCACTCAAGAAACGCAATAGGGTAGAAGCAACGTTTGCGATGAGTTCGATGACGGACTTGGTGTTCCTCTTACTCCTCTTCTTCGTCATGGCCTCGACGCTTTCTTCTCCCAACGATATCAAGATCAACCTGCCCACCTCCCGTGCGCAGAAAGCCACGCGGCCACAGGTGGCGAAAGTGTCCATTGACAACCTCGGCAATTATTTCGTGGCGCTGGGAAAAGAGAAACCGATAGCTGTGGATCCGGAGAACCTGGAAGGTTATCTGAGCGGCATCCAGGCATCGGATTCGACGATGTATATCGCGCTGCATGCCGATGAGGACGTGGCATACAAAGAAGTGGTCCGCGTGCTCGACATCGCCAATGAGCATCATATGAAATTGGTCGTAGCCACGAAACGACAGTAATTCGTGGCGAGAAATTGATTTCAGCCACGAAGAGGAATTAGAGGGTGAGAGGATTAATGACTAATAAGCAAAAACGACATATAATAGCTTCTGTGGGAACGGTGCTGTTTATGCTCCTTCTGTTTATGTTGCTGTGGTTCATCTATCTGACCGCAGTAGTGCCGGAAGAGGAAGAGGGCATTGAAGTGGCGTTTGGTGAAGTGGAGGAAGCCGGCGGATACATGGCCGAGCAGTCGGAAGCCGTTCCGATGCCTTCTCCTGAACCCGCCGCACCCAAGCAACCTACTGCACCTACCGTAGAGGAACATATCACTACGGACGACCCGGAGGCCTTGGCTCTCGCTGAGGCCAAGAAGAAACGGGAGGCGGAGGAGAAAGCGCGTCTGGAGGCAGAACGCAAAGCGCGTGAAGCCGCCGAAGCCGAACGCAAAGCCAAAGAAGCGGAAGCTATCGCGAAGGCTAACGCGATGGGTTCGCTCTTCGGGCAAAGCGGAAACAACGCCGGTTCGGGTGACAGTCAGGGTAGCGGTCAGAAAGGCAACCCCATCGGACACGGTTCATCCGGCGGTAACAGTTGGAGTCTCTCCGGAAGAGGCATCAAAGGAACACTCCCGCAACCCGCGAACACCTTCAACCAAGAAGGCAAAGTGGTGGTACAGATTCGTGTTAACGCAGCCGGACAAGTGGTGAACGCCACTATTACCGGAGGCGATGTATCGGATAAACAAACCCAGCAACTCGCTCTTGATGCGGCGCGCAAAGCCAAGTTCACCGAGGGCGACCATGACCAGATCGGAACAATCACCTATATATTTAAGTTAAACTAAAGTTTAACATTTTAGATTTAAGATTTTTGATTTAAGATTTAAGATTTTAGATTTATGAATTATCTCTTTTTAGACAATGGTTTCGAAGAAATCGAAGCAATCACGACCATCGATTTGTTACGTCGTGCGAACATTCCGCTCACTACGGTTTCGATCACCGGAAACCCGATGGTTCTCGGTGCGCATAATATAGCAGTAGAGGCGGATGGCGTTATCGAGCGCATAGATTTTTCCGATGCTCAGATGTTAATCCTTCCCGGAGGACAAACCAAGCTCGGTGAGTGTTCCGCTCTCCGCGACTTGTTGGTGGAGCATAACAAAGCGGATAAACTGATTGCCGCTATCTGTGCTGCGCCGGCCGTATTGGGCAAACTCGGCATACTGAAAGGCAAACAGGCAACCTGCTATCCCGGTTTCCAGGATGCGCTCGGGGAGAGTTATGTAGGTGGCTTGGTGGTGGAGTCCAAGAATGTGATTACCGCCAAAGGTCCGGGCTTGTCGGCCGACTTCGCGTTCTGTATCATCGAGCGCTTGGCAGGCAGTGAGGTGGCTGACGCGGTGTATGATGCCGCTCAGTACTAAAAAAGCGCCAAGACTTGATCCGCGAGAGCGGAGATAGAATAGGTACCATCGTTCATCAGAACGGTGGTTTTTTTATCGGACAGCCGGTTGCCGGTGACGGAAGGCTGACTCTTCATGCGCGCGCGAACCTTATTTATATTATCTTCGCTTGCCTCGCCCTTATAGTCCCGGGAAATAGTGCGGGCAATACGTATTTCTTCCGGCGCATCAATCATGATAATCTTGTCGCATAGTTCGTCAAGGTTCGCCTCAAAGAGTATGGCGGATTCGATGAACAAGACCGCCTTCGGCTGACAGAGTACAGACCGCTTTGCTGACAGACCGCTTCGCTGACAGATGTCTTCTTTTACGGCAGGGTGAACGATGTGATTGAGGGCATCTAAGAGTTGCGGGTCTTCGAAGACACGCTTGGCTACATAGGGGGTATTGTATATTTGTGATTTTTGATTTTTGATTTTTGATTTAATAAAGGCTTCTTCGCCGAGTAAGTCTTTTATCGCGGTTTGTACTTTTTCGTTTTCGGCAATGATCCGTTTCGCCTCCCGGTCGCAGTCATAGACCGTGAACCCGCGTCGGGCGAGTTCCTGCGCGATAGTGCTCTTTCCGCTTCCTATACCTCCTGTTATTCCTATAATCATTATTGTTCAGAACTGGAAATATATAAAAGGCTGCATCTCGGCAGAGACGAACTGATAGATAACAACTATAGCCATGCATACGACAATGACCATCAGCCATAAAGGCATCGCGCTGAACCATAAACGGTAACGTCGTTTCCAGTTGGTAGGGATCCAGTGGATGAACATGCCTGCAATGAACATCAGTACCACCCATTTATACGCCCATAGGAAATCCGGAATGATGGCATTATTCCATGCCCCGCCAATCTGATTGACCATATTCTTCGCGGTCGCCCACGCCACTTCATTCGCGGTCGCCGGGTCGAGATTGCTGCTGGAACGGAAGAACAGACGTGTGAAGGTGATGAAGACAAAAGTCTGCAACACAGCCCAAGAGGTTCCCATAGCTTTTGTGAACGGGTTGTCCTTTCCTTCCAGCAGGAAATAGATGTACCTTACTGCTGTTCCTGCCCAAATAATAGCAGACCAGACAGCGAACAGACGCCATACGGGAAGATTCGTATAATAATCCAAACCACACAGACAGC
>JAFVHA010000106.1 GCA_017478035.1 Paludibacteraceae bacterium
GGTACGTCAGCACATTGTCTATCACCGGAAACAATAACTTCCCGCGCATAGCATTATAGGTGCTCCCCGTCCAGAAACCCATATACAACTTGTCAAAGTACTCTACCGACCTTTCACTTTCGCCTGCCGATAGCTTCTTATCGGCATAGTCCCATGGTATCGTATTATTGGCACCGTTCAGGTACTCGCCACATTCCAAGAAGAAGGCATTGCCTTTGAATTGACCATCAGCGTATGCTTCATCAATCCATACCGGCACAATCTTCATCTCAATCGTCTCTGCATTTTCATCGACGATAGAGTCACCAAACATATTTACCGGCTCCAAGGTGTTCAGATAGCGGGTATTGCCGGACAAATTGGCAGGCTGATTAGGGTCAACCAAGTACGAGCCATAGTTGCGCAATACAAAGTATGTATCCTCATTCCGGCAATAATAGAGATAGCTTGGACTCCAGCCGTTGTATTCTTCCTGCACATAGTCCGCTGCGCCTCTCATCTCTATATAGAGACGCTGCGCACCATTTACTTCCTTGTAGAAT
Organism: Paludibacteraceae bacterium; assembly: GCA_017478035.1. Lineage (GTDB taxonomy): Bacteria > Bacteroidota > Bacteroidia > Bacteroidales > Paludibacteraceae > Colicola. The sequence goes on from JAFVHA010000106.1 coordinate 543, forward strand.
TTGCCATTATTATACGTGCCCAAACTATAGGACAAAATAACGTCCTGCGTTTTCATCATGTCAACGAACCATTTGCAGGAATAGTATTTCCATTTCCTATGGTCACATTCCGCAAATTTGAGGTTGACGTATTCCCTGTATTTACAAGAACCTGCATCCTCCACGGTTGAGGAGAACTCGTCCACGATGTTCGTTAACTCAACTGTACCAGCCGAAGCAATCGCTTCCGTTGAGAAGCGGAACGATATATGCTTCGAAACATGATCGATGTCGAACTCCCCATTGAGGAAATACTCCAATTGCTCAAACAGTTCTGTGAGCGTCCAGTGCGGCAAAGCCGTTGCCCAGTTGAAACACTTCCATGCATACGGAAGCGTATTGCATACAACAAGGTAGCGATATTGACTATCCATCAGCTTTGAGAAATCATACGAATAACCGACCGCGTTGCAGATCTTCTCAAGGAGATAAATGAGATACGGCTGGAACGACAGTCCACGCGTATCATAATACCACGACGAAGGCCAGTTGTCTGTATCGTTGGTGCGGTTCTGAAGGTTGCCGGTGGAGTTATTGACCCACGGCAAAGCAAGATAATTAAGCCCATTACTTATGCTATGCGCTATGTGCGAATTAGCAGGAAACGAGGACGGCGAAGTGTCTGGATAGCCTAAGTCCATTTCATTGATATAGATGATATCGAAATCGTCGGCATAGTTCGAGACGGACTTGCCTTCAAGGAACTGTGTCTTAACCTCAATATCGCTTATCTCCGTGATAGTGATAGAGCCGTGACGATAGAATAATCCATTCCTAATCTCACAGTCAAAAAGCAGTTTCTGCGCCACTACGTCCTTGCGGTTTATATGCCCGAAAATAGCTAAGTTTTCAGGACATCCGGCAAGAGGGAACGTAATCGACAAGGAATAACTGTCAGCACCGGAGAAATACCGATTTTCGCTAACGAAATCGAACGACGTGCCTTTCTTGAGCACGGCTAATTTATTGTCCACATATATCTCCATTATCTTCTTGATTTAGGGGTTTTGTTACGCATTAACTGTTCATACTCATCTTGGGCTTTCTTGATGCCCGTGTCACCGGTAACGGTGTTCACAGTCACAAACGGCTCATGCAGCCGTACATTCATTTCGTTTACGGAGCGTGATAAGGCTTGCGACGCGGCAGCGACTGCAAGCAGTTCGCCATTAGAGGAAGCCTGTGCCATCCGTTGGGGAGCCGTGATAGACTGCGAAACATCCGAAGCAGACAAGCGCCCGATGGTGTTGGTACGCTGGGCATAATCGAGTGTTTCAATCATAGCCCGTGCTTGGGGATTGCGGAGCAAGTCTTGACTTGCTACCCATTCTCCTGCATGGACGATACCGGCAGGTTCGTCCTTGCGTCCGGGTTTGGTGAAGCCTCCTTCCATATAGCCCTGCGCCTCGGACGCCTGTTGTTGCTTCTTGATGGAAGCAATCTGAATAGCTCCAGCGGCTACAGCCATAGCAGCTGCTATAGGTGCCATGATGAAGCCGACCATCGGAATTGCAGCAGCCGAGGAGTAAGCAGAGATAGCAGACATGGCTGTTTGTGCCACGGCTTGCAGGACCTGCATGGCAAACATCTTCCGGTTTGCTTCCTGCTTGGCCTTACCTATCTCCGCTTGCTTCTGCTGCTCCAGAGCGACCTCCTGCGACTTATTTCCCTCCGCATACGAGATTTCCCGGTCGTACTTCCTTTCTATCTGAGCCGTTTGGATATCCAACTCGGCTTGGATGATTTCCGACAAGCCGGAGAAGATGGCTCCCATCTGATTGACGATCGTTGAGAACGATTCGGTCATGGCTTTGCCTGCGTCGGACTCCAGCCATGCGATGCTATCGTCAATGGCTCCCCGGAAGGACTTTTTAAGTTCCTTCGCTTCACGCTTGTTATACTTGCGTGCCAACTGATACTTGGCTTCGTAGAAAGCGCGCTCAACGCGTAACCTATCACGTTTACTGTCACCGGCAGCCTTCAACATCTGCCTATATACCAACTCCAGGTTCTGCATGTCCCGTTGGTAGGACTCGTCGTCCGTAATGCGGAAGCCTTTGGTAAAATACGCTTGGCGCATTTTCTCCTGCGCTTGCCGGGCTTCCTGCAAGTGCTTCTGTTGGTATCTGAGTGATGTATCGTGATAGTGCTTTTCGGCTTTGATCCGCTCCTTGGAGTTCTGGTCATAGAGGTTAACGACCTTTTGCAAGTGCTCCAGCTCCGCCATCTCGATTGCGTTCTGATACTGGCGTGCGGACAGCTCGCCGTCCATGTACCGCTGCTGAAGGACTGCCATCACTTCCTTGTAGGCTTCCTCCTCCTGTTGCACTGTGCCCTCGATAGCATTCTGCTTCTGCTTTTTAAGCGCTTCCTGATAAGCGGCTTCAATGGTCACTTCCTCATTACCAACCAAGTCCTTATGCAGCAACTTTCGCCTATTGTATTCGACCTCGATTTCCAACATACGGGCATTGTACTGCTCGTAGTCGGAGGTGCCTTTGGCATAGGCAATGCGGTTGAGCGCCTGCTCGCGCTCGCGCCAATCATCCTCTTTTTGGAACTTGTTCCCCTTATCAGCCTTTTTGTCGTCGCCACCGGCAGGTAATTGACCACCACCGGAGGTAACTTCTTCCACCTCATCAGTAGCTTGGGCTACTTGGTTCATGCCGTCGGCATATTCACCTACTTTCTTATTGATTGCAGCGATAACCTCGTCCAACTCCTGCATAGCAGCCGTAGTTTTCTTCACTTTCTTGTCTGCTGAATAGAATTTATTCCAAGCGGCGTCAGCCTTAAAGGTATCTATTGTGATATTCTTCTGCCCGGACACTTTGGAGAGTTTCTGATGATAGTCGGCTTGCTTGGCATCGCGGTCAGCCGTTTGTTCATCCAGCGTCATCTCCAGTTCTGCCCGCTTTCGATATGCCTCCTCCAATTTCTCCTGATATGCTTTGAGCGCAATCTGTTTGTTGAGGGCAACAAGGTAGTCGTCGATAGCTTCTTTGTTGTTCTTGATGAGTTGTCCTTCGGCGGTAAGTTCCGCGTGATAACCGGGAACGATTTTGCGCAACTCTTCGAGTGCTTTGCGCCTGTCGCCCAAGGCTCTTTTCTCATCGTTGACAGTAGCGATAAGCATATCTATCTTGCCCTTTTGCTCTGCATACTGACGAGTGATCTCATCCTGCACTTCCCTTATGGCTTTCTCCGCAGCGGTAGCCTCACGGCGTTTCTTGATATAAGCCACGAGCGCTACTGTTGCTCCAACGATGGCAGCTGCAGCCAATGCCCAAGGATTGGTGAGCATGGTGGCATTAAGCAGTTTCATAGCGGCATCAGCGCGGGTGATATTGCCGGTCATCCGGTTATAAGCGACGGACGCTGCCAAAACTGCCACACGATGCACGTGCATAGCAGCCGTTTTAACGGCGATTAGTGCAGCATGTGCCTTCTCTTTGATTAAGGCGAGATTTACCGCTACGGTGTAAGTAGCAACAGCGGCAGCCAAAGAAAGAATTGCCGTTCTATGCTCCTTGATGAACTTCACCAACTGGAGCATAATACGCATGGTAGCAGACGTAGACGAAATGAAGTGCCGCATTACCGGCATCAGTTCCTGACCCAAGGAAATAGCCATCTCTTGAAAGCCTTTGCGAGCTTTGTCCAAGCCTGCTTGAACAGTATTGTTCTGCACCTCAAACTCTTTGGTGACGGACGTTGCCTCATCAAAGGCTTTGGCAGCCTCCTGCTGCTCCCAGATAAGCATATCGACGTTACCCGCAAGTGCCGAAATGACCGCGGAAGCGCGAGCGCCGTTCTCGCCCATGTCCGCAAAGACAGGGGCCAGGACGGACATGTCGCCTAACTCGTTCAAGCGGTTGAGCAACATCAATAGTCCCTCATTAGTCGAGTTCTTGAGGGCCGCGTTAAACTTTTCAAGATCCATGCCCGTCGCCGTGGCAATTTTCTCTGTGTTCTTGAAAAGGTTCATGATAAGTTTGGAGAGAGCCGTGGCTGACATTTCAACCTTCTGTCCTTGGGAATCAAGAACAGCGCCAAAGGCCATGACCTGAGGAACGGTCATACCGGCTTGAGCGCCAACACCTGCAAGTCGTTGGCCGAACTGAGCAAGGTATGAAGCTCCAGCCGTGCAGTTCTGCGACAACTCATTGATCACAGAGCCAACAGCGAGGAGCGACCGCTCCGTGCCGAGCCGTTCTTCATCCCCAAATATGGACGTTAGTTTAGAAAGTTGCAATGTCGCCCCATCTCCAAGCTCATCCAACGCTACATTGATTTGGTCAGCCGCCTTTACGAAGCCAAGAACGTCCTCCTCGGAAGATTTACCGAGGCGGCCTGCTTCTTGTGCAAGGCGATTGAGTTCCTCGCGCGGAGAGCGTGTGTCGATCTTCTTAAACTGTTCGTTTAGATGTTCGACCTGCTCAGCGGTCATGCCGGTGTACTTGCGGACAGATGCCATTTCCTGCTCCATTTCAGCATACATCTGCACAGCCTTCTTTCCTGCCATCACAGCGCCCGTCAGGGCAGCGACACCACCGACGGCAACAGTCTGCCACTCTTGCCACTTACTATTGAACCGCTCCAAGAAGGTTTGCGACTTGGCGAGTTCTCCGTTAACGCGGGCAATCTCCTCCTTTACCAATCGTATTCTCTGCGCTTGTGCAGTCCAGGCATCAGAGCCACGCTCCATATAGTCCAACTGTTTGTTGAGCGTCTGGAGCGTTTTCTGCAACTCCTTCGGGGTTGCCTTATCAAGACGCCGGAGGACGTTATCGACCTGCATGGTGGATGACTCCATTTCCTTAATCTGACGATTGGTGTCCCGGAGTTCTTTCCGGAGTTTTTGCAGGGTGAGTTTGTCACCGGCTGCAGCTGCTTTGGCAATCTGCTCGGATAGGTCAAGCGCATGCTTCTTCAGGTTGGCGAGCGTCTCGGCTGCCTGCTGTCCGTTTATCATTAGATTGACGGACGTGTTTGTTGCGTAATCTGACATAGTTTGTACTAAATTTTGTGCAAATGTACTATGAAGATACGAAACACGAAAAGACACCCCAAAAAGTGGCTTTCTGAACGGCGAGGAACAGCCAGTAAAATCAAGGGCTAACGGCACTTTTTACATGGAAATTCGTACCTCGTTGTTCCAAAATTTCGCTGATTGAAATCGTAACTCGTTGCAATTCAGCAGTTTCAGGGGTTCGGGGATGTGCCCCGAGTTTGCTATTAGGTAGCCCCAACCGCCCTGCTATTAGGTTGCTTCGGCTCGTCTCTTTCGTACCGCTATATGCGGAGTCTGCCTGCGAAAGTCAAGCCGCGAAAGTCTCTCCTAAAATCGTGACCGAAAGTCTGCCGTGCGCTCAAAGTGGACGAGTCTCCACCGCGCGATTGACCGCCGCAAGTCTCCTACATGACCAAAGGGCGCAAGTCTCCATGTAATCGGAAAGACTGCAAGTCCATGTGTGCAAGTCCGAGCGCGGAGGTCTCACCCTAATCAGCGAGGGCGAAAGTCTCTCACGGACGGAAAGCGAGGGTCTGCTATGTAATCGGGAAAGGTCAAAAGTCTGCTATTTGTGGAAAGGCTTATAGTCTCCCGCGTACATTATGCGCACGCAAGACCCCGCGCGCGAAAGGCTGCAAGTCTATCACGGCTGACGAAAGCCGAAAGTCTCCACCTATCGCGCAAGGCTATGAGGTCACGCATGAGGGCGCAAGGCTATGGGGTCTGCTATGGGTTCGGGGAGGTCGGAAGTCTCTCTTGAGCGCATGGGGATGAGGTCGTGCGCGAGCGCGCGCAAACCTTTGGGAGTCGGCTTGTAGCAAGGGAAGAGGTAAAGTCTGCAACGGCATTTTATGCCCTTTTTGTTCGAGAAAATACACAATTTTGATTGTGCGGTAACGATTTTCACGCAAAAACACTAAAAATTCGTGAAAAAAGTAAAAAAAATTTGGTCATGTCAAAAAAAAGTTGTACCTTTGCACCCGCTTTTGAAAAAGAGCAGCATGGTGGTTTTAGCTCAGTTGGTAGAGCATCGGATTGTGGTTCCGAGTGTCAAGGGTTCGAGCCCCTTACTCCACCCGCTTGAAAATCAGCACTTTACGTGCTGATTTTTTTTATTTCTGTCCCAAAAATGTCCCGATGAACGGTAGAAAGCAATACGCACGTGCATAAGCGCGAGCCTATACACATGCGTACGTGTTTTGAATAAGGAAAGGTGTGCCTCAAATGATATGCTTCTTGTGCAGCCATAAGTAGCCGAAGACTGCACCTATTAAGAGGAGCATAATCCCCAAGCCCAGCACAATGAACACAGCCGTTAGGTTTGGTGGTTCAGCGCCACCGATGACCTCTTTAGAGTCATTGGTGGATGTGTGGGTTTGGGAATTGCTCCGTGTGCTATCGGCCACGTTGGTCTGCTGAAGCACATTCGAGCCACTCCTTTCCTCTTTGTTGATACGCGGCTGATGTATGGTAATGCGCCCTTTACGCGCAGGCTTGGCCGTTACCGGTTGAGCCTGTGCGTTTGGGTTTGCCGCAAGCGAGTCAGCCTGCGGCAAAGCTGGGGCGCACTATCATACAGATCAATGGTTATACTATCCGCAGAGACGGATAGCTTCGAGAACAGGCTATCCAGCCTTTGGGTGGTAGTCTGTTCCTGGTGTGAGGACTGCTGGTCCTGCACCACACCTACCTCCGACACCGTGTGTCGGGTCGTGTGGCAAGCCGAAAGCAGTACCACACCTATAA
>JAFVHA010000107.1 GCA_017478035.1 Paludibacteraceae bacterium
AACATCACCGTCAACGGCAAGTCCGTCGAGATATGGGTAGACGGCAAACCGTCCTATCTCAGCGGACAGCAGCTCAAAGCGATGCTCGATGGTACAGATGGTAACACGATCGAGAAAATAGAAATCATCTCCAACCCCTCCGCCAAATACGATGCCTCAGGGCAGGGTGGTATTATCAATATCAAGACCAAGCGCAATATGATGAAAGGTCTGAACGGAATGTTGTCCGCCGGGTACGGAGGTATGTACTTCAGCGATGTTAAACGGTGGTTGAATCAGGAGATGGTTTCGCTGATGCTAAATTATCGGGGCGAGAAGACCTACACCTTCGGTCAGTTGACACAAGTGTTTGCGCAGAACGATGTTGATTTTGAGTCATACCGCAAGACACCCGCTACGGAGAACTATTCGAAATCGGGATACGATACACAGTTCCAATATTACATGCTCAAAATCGGAAACGATTGGTATATCGACTCTGTGAACACGTTCGGTTTTATCCTTCAGGTGCCGTATATGGATGTGAATCAGCAGATTGTACCCGGACGCAACAGCGCCTATACGTACAGCCCGGTCGATACAGTCAACAGCGTGACGCAGTCGCAAAACCGCTTGCAGGCACCGCAACACACGGCGAACCTCAACTATACGCACACGTTCTCGGAGGCACTCGAACGCGAACTGACAGTCAATGTGGATTATAACCGTTATCGCAACAATTCTCTTAATTATCAGGGGACGGAGTTCGTCAGTACGAAAACCGGTAATCGTTCGGTCGGACTGGATATTCACAGCCGTCAGACGGTCGATATCTACAGTGCGAAAATGGATTTCCAGACAAAGTTCTGGGAAACCGGCATGATAGAATGCGGCGTGAAGTATGCGCTGTCGTCCACCAACAACAATATGACCACAGACTCTATCTTGAATGGAGCCCCGCTTTCCACGTCCACAAGCGATTTCCTCTATCAAGAACACGTAGCGGCAGCCTATATCTCTGTTGGCAAGCAGTTCGGCGAGCACTGGTCCGTCAAACTCGGTCTGCGCGGCGAATATACCTTCAGTCACGGCGACTGGAAGAGTGCCGATTCCATTACCAACAAGTCGTATTTCGATCCTTTCCCGACGGTATATATCGGTTATAGCAACCAGCCGGCGGATATGAGCAAGCAGATTGAGTCCTACAGCGTAAGTGCCAGTTATACCCGCCGTATCAAACGCCCCAGTTACTGGATGCTGAACCCGTTCCGGACCTATATCGATGCTTACAGTTATCAGGAAGGTAATACGGAACTGACGCCTGAATTCAATAATGATGTAGAACTTCATCTCTCGTGGACCCAGTACCTCAATATGACGTTTAATTTCGCCCACACTCAGGATATGTTCTCGTCCAAGACCACCGTCCTACCGAGCGGTATGGGTTATTCGCAGTGGAGCAATTTCGGCACCTGTACCACGCACGGAGCCAACCTGTCGCTTACCGAGTTACCGCTTGTTCCCAAATACGGCTACGGACCGGATAGCGTCCGCACGATGCAAGGCGCATGGCTGGCGTTGACGGTGAATGCGGGATGGCTGCATTTTATCAACAGGTCATACGAGAAACAGGCGGACGGCAAACCCGTTTATGAGAACAGAAACCACTACGGCTATGTAGGCGGTACTTTATCCGCCTATCTTCCCAAAGACTGGACGATTACCTTTGATGCCAACTGGTCCTCTCCTATGCAGACAGGTTATAACAAATCGGGGAGTACGTTCTTCACCAATTTCGGAGTGCGTAAGATGTACATGAAAAAAGGCCTGATCTTCAATCTCAATATTCAGGACTTGGCGCGCTCGATGGTATTTGAGAACCATGACGAAGGTCTGGCGGAAGGGTATAGCAGTTGGTACAAGAATACAGTCCGTGCCCAGAAAGTGGTATTTTCGATTACTTGGATGTTCGGTCAGTACCAGCAGCACAAACAGCGTAAGGTAGGCGATATGGACGAAGCCAACCGTCTCGGTGGAGGTGGAGGTGTTTCGACCGGAAACTAAAGAAACCGATAATATTTCTTAATAGTGGCATACACTCTTGTGTATGTCATTATTTTTTTTCGTAACTTCGGCATGACCCATCCCTAAATAGATAAAATTTCATTTTATTTATCAAAAAAATGTCGGAATGTTTGCGTATGTGCAATTTTTGTAGTACCTTTGTACCCGATTTGTATAATCATTGAATTTTCAATTTTGAATCTTGAATTTTTAATTTTTAATTTACATTATATATGAAACCCACACACATTGAGCATTTGGGAATTGCAGTTACCTCGATTGAAGAGGCTGCTCCCTTCTTTGAGTTCCTTACCGGGAACAAGTGTTATTCTATTGAAGTAGTTGAGGATCAGAAAGTTCGCACCGCTTTCTTTAAGGTTGGTGAAGTGAAGATCGAGCTTCTGGAGCCGACGAGCCCTGAGTCCACAATCGCTAAGTTCATCGAGAAGAACGGCGGCCGCGGCGGTGTACACCACGTTGCTTTCAACGTAGAGAACGTGGCTGACGCGCTCGCAGAATGCGAAGCAGCAGGTATCCAACTCATCGACAAAGCTCCGCGCAAAGGCGCTGAGAACCTGATGATTGCGTTCCTCCACCCGAAATCAACCAAGGGCGTATTAACCGAGCTCTGCCAGCAGCCCAAGTAAAGATTCGAAGATTAGAAGATTCCACTATTCGAAGATTAACATTACTATCCATCGAATCATAAATCAATCTTCAAATCTTCAAATTTTCAAATCTTCAAATTTTTTAATTTTTATGGATTCAGAAAAATTAAATAAATTGCTTGC
>JAFVHA010000108.1 GCA_017478035.1 Paludibacteraceae bacterium
AAAAGCCACCTCGGCGAAGAGGTGGCCTTAGACAAAATCAAATACAACATCTGGAAATACGGCCACGAGGCTTACGTGCGTTGGAACGAACTTGTAGAGCTATGCGGCGAAAACCGTAATCCTCAAACGACTACCCCTTAGTGGAACTTATGAGCGAAGCCGACGGACAATAGTTCGCGGAACTGAATCTTCGCATGTTTGTCCCCTTCCATAATAACGGAACTGTCATAACGGGGATGCAACATCAAACGGGCGGATAGATACCGATTGATGATAAAATCGCAATTCAACTCCAGGTCTATCTCCACCTCTCTATAATTGGTGTACATGTAAAAACGCGTCTCGAGCACCACCTCGCGCACAGGTTTCCATGTATATTCGATACGCAAGGACGAACCGATATTATGCTGGGTTCGTTGTCCTTTCTTGAGTCCGTAGTCCTTAACCGTCACCCTCACTGTATCCATGACATGCACCAGCTTGTACGAGACCGGAGAAAGCGAGACAGACAGTCCCTGCACGGGTTTGTAATCGATACCGAAAGCCGCATTAAAGCGGAAAGGCGAGAAAGGTCCTGACTTCAATTCCCTGGAGTTGGACTTATAAGTAGGCAGGAGTCGTGTCTCTATTTCCGCAGAGATGGAAGTAAAGAGTTTGGGCACAATACGGAAGTTCGCCTTCGTATAGAGCCGGAGCAGGTCATCCGTGGTATTCACCTTATGGAGGGAGTCGGCAGAGATGGTAGAACCACCCATACGCCACTCGCCGGTATTCTCCCATGTGAAACGGTCCCCGAAATAGCCAATCTGCCCCTTTGCGATGCCCAATCCGGCAAACGAGGAAGAACCGCCCTGGTACCAGTTGTCCGTTACGTAGTTCTGCGTAATTTGCAGCATAAGAGTGGCTTCTTTCCTCCACAAGGTACGCATCTCACGTATAGCGCGGAAGAGGTCGTTGCGATCCTCCTCTACATCTCTGATCCAAGATTTCTCTATCTCAATCGTCGGGATACGCTCGATTGTCTGCAAGGCAAGGTCGGCGTTCATAGCGCGCAGGGAATCGATCTCCGCGATCTCCCGCATAATAGAATCACGGCGCATAATCTCAGCCGCTGTGAGCGTGTCGGTGGTATCATTCCTATGCAATTCCAACCCCTGCCCGGCAACCATATCCAGCAGCAAACCGTCTATCTCAGCCGCAACCGGATGATGGTCCTGCAACTTAAACGTATCGGGATATAATTGTTGCGCCGTCATGTTCATGGCGGCGCAGCAAAACAATAATATAAGGTAATTCCGATTCTTCGGCATTACGTAGTTACGTAATTACGTGATTACGAAAATTAAATTCCCGCAGCGTTCATCTTTCCGTGACACTGTTTGTATTTCTTACCGCTACCACAAGGACACGGGTCATTCGGACGCGGTTTCTTATCCACATGTATCGGTTCGGGACGTTGCTGTTCGCGCGTGTCACGTCCTGCAGCGGCCGCCGCTCCGGAAGCCTGGGCGGCTTGCTGGACGGCATCTTTCTGCGTACGATAACGGCTGTAGTCCATACGACGTTGCTGCTGTGCCTGCTGTACACGGTCCGGTTCCTGCTGATGGATCTGACCGCGCAACAGGATGGCAATCGCACGGCGGTTGAGCGTATCCAGCATCGACTTGAAGATATGGAAGGACTCCAGTTTATAAATCAACAGCGGGTCTTTCTGCTCATACGAAGCGTTCTGTACCGACTGCTTGAGGTCGTCCAACTGACGGAGGTGCTCTTTCCATTCATCATCGATGACGTAGAGCAACATACGTTTCTCGAACTCTTTCACTACCTCCTTGCAGTGCGTCTCAGCAGCCGCTTTGAGGTTGACGGAGATATTATACACTTTCTTGCCATCCGTAATCGGAATGAGAATATTCTCGTACATCTGTCCCTTGGTCTCATAGACCTGCTGGATAACCGGATCAGCCACCTGGGTCAGTTTGTCCATACGGCGCTTGAAACTGTCCAAGGCAGCCTCAGCGAGGCGGTTACTCATCTCTGCACGTTTGCCGCGGCTGAACTCCTCTTCGTCGAAAGGCAGTTCGATGGCGAAAACCTGCATCGCATCCATCTTCAGACCTTCGTAGTCATTCGCCGAACGAGCCTCATTATAGATGATATCAGCGGTTTCGTAAATCATATTCGTGATATCTACGCCGATACGCTCACCCATCAGGGCGTGACGACGCTTGGCGTAGATGAGGTTACGTTGCTGATTCATCACATCATCGTACTCGATCAGACGCTTACGGATACCGAAGTTATTCTCCTCCACTTTCTTCTGCGCGCGCTCAATGGAGTTGGATATCATGTTATGCTCGATCATCTCGCCGTCCTGGAATCCCATTCGGTCCATGACGGACGCGATACGTTCGGAGCCGAACATACGCATGAGGTCATCCTCGAGCGATACATAGAAGACGGAACTACCCGGGTCTCCCTGACGACCGGAACGTCCGCGTAACTGGCGGTCCACACGACGGCTCTCATGCCGCTCGGTACCGATGATAGCAAGACCGCCTGCCTCTTTGACTTCGGGCGTCAGCTTGATATCGGTACCACGACCGGCCATGTTCGTAGCAATCGTCACCACGCCAGCCCGACCGGCCTCAGCAACAACTTGCGCTTCCTGCTGGTGCAACTTGGCATTGAGGACATTATGCTTGATCTTGCGGATATTGAGCATCTTACTCAGTAACTCGGATATCTCTACGGAGGTAGTGCCCACGAGGACCGGACGACCCTGATTGACCATGTTCACAATCTCGTCAATGACGGCGTTGTATTTCTCACGCTTGGTACGATAGATACGGTCGTTCATGTCAATACGGGCAATGGGTTTATTGGTCGGAATAACGACTACGTCGAGCTTGTAGATATTCCAGAACTCACCGGCCTCGGTCTCTGCCGTACCGGTCATACCGGCGAGTTTATGGTACATACGGAAATAGTTCTGAAGGGTTATGGTGGCAAAAGTCTGAGTAGCTGCTTCCACTTTCACGTTCTCCTTCGCCTCCACCGCCTGATGGAGACCATCGGACCAGCGACGACCTTCCATGATACGGCCGGTCTGCTCATCAACAATCTTGACCTCTCCGCCGTCGATGATATAATCAACATCTTTCTCGAAGAGCGTGTACGCCTTAAGAAGCTGATGTACCGTGTGCACGCGTTCGGACTTGACGCTGTAATTGGTGAGGATATCGTCCTTGGCCTGCTGTTTCTCATCGGCCGAGAGACCGGTCTTGTTCTCCAACTCTGCCATTTCGGAACCTACATCCGGCAATACGAAGAAGTTCGGGTCATCGGTCGTACCGGTGAGAGCATCGATACCCTTGTCGGTCAACTCGATAGACTTGTTCTTCTCGTCAATCACGAAATAGAGTTCGTCGGTAGCGATATGCATGTTCTTCTCGTTCTCCTGGAGGTAAAACTCCTCGGTCTTCTGGAGACGCACCTTGACTCCGGGTTCGGAGAGGTACTTGATGAGGGCTTTGGACTTAGGCAGACCTTTGAAGGCACGGAAGAGGGCGAGTTCACCTGCTTCGCGTTCTTTCTCGTCCTCAGACGGCATTTTCTTCTTCGCCTCCACCAACAGGTTGGTAGTCAGCGTTGTCTGCTGACGCACGAGGTTGGCCACGCGGTCTTTATACTCATCGAACATCTGATCCTCGCCTTTGGGCACCGGACCACTGATAATCAACGGCGTACGGGCATCGTCAATCAAGACGGAGTCCACCTCATCGACGATCGCGTAGTTATGTCCGCGCTGCACAAGGTCGAGCGGCGAAGTAGCCATGTTATCACGCAGATAGTCGAAACCGAACTCGTTATTCGTACCGAACGTGATATCGCAGGCGTAAGCCTGACGACGCTCGTCGGAGTTGGGACGGTGCTTGTCGATACAATCGACCGTGAGGCCGAGGAACATATAGATCGGTCCGTTCCACTCGCTATCACGTTTGGCGAGGTAGTCATTGACCGTCACTACGTGCACACCTTCGTGGGTGAGGGCATTGAGATACACCGGAAGGGTCGCCACGAGGGTCTTACCTTCACCGGTTGCCATCTCCGCAATCTTTCCCTGGTGCAGAACCACGCCACCGAACAACTGAACGTCATAATGGATCATATCCCATTTGATCTCGTTTCCACCGGCCATCCAATGGTTCTTATAAATCGCCTTGTCGCCGTCGATATCTACAAAGTCGAAACGGCTGTCTGCTGCGAGGTTACGATCCATCTCGGTAGCGGTAACCTCGACCGTCTCGGATTCCGCAAAACGGCGAGCAGTCGATTTGACAATCGCGTAAGCCTCCGGCAGGATCTCGGTCAGCACTTCTTCGTACTTATCCTTGATCTCCTTCTCGAGTTTATCCACTTCGTTGTAGATCTTCTCACGCTTCTCGATAGGCGTTCCTTCGATGGATGCCTTCAACCGGCTTATCTCCGCTTTCTGAGGGCTGACGGCTTCTTGCAGCTTGTCCATCAATGCCCACGAACGTGACCGAAGCTCATCATTGGACAAGGCATCGATTGTCTCATACTCTGCCTTGATACGGTCCACTACCGGCTGAATGGCGCGCATGTCTTTCTGCGCCTTGTTGCCGAACAGTTTCGTAATAATCTCTAAAAAACTCATATATCTTGTCTGGTTGTTTGCGATTCAACAGTGTCCATATTTTGCCAATTTACAAAATCGGGTGCAAAGGTAGTAATAAATTCTCAATTATGCAAATAAAAACAAAAAAATCGCCCGTGAGTTGGACGATTTTTCCTTTTTGAACATTATACATTGTTCCATTGTACTTTATTTCACCTCTGCGCCTTGCGCGTTATATGTCTTGCCATTGCGCTCGATGTAGAGGACGCCGTCGCGAAGGAGTTTCTGAGAGCTGAATGCTGAAGGCTGATAGCCAACCTCCTCTACCCCTTGCCGGTCTGCTTCCCGTGCCGGGCGGACAGCATAGCCCATTTGAACCGGAGCATCACTGACTCTTGCAGGAGTATAGGCGGTAAA
>JAFVHA010000109.1 GCA_017478035.1 Paludibacteraceae bacterium
GCATTGACAGGCTTGCGTATCGATGAGTTGAAGAACGAGTACGCAGAGATCGAGAAACTTATTGCACACCTCAACGACCTGCTCAACAACGAAGAGATGCGTTACGACCTTATCGAGTCCGAGCTCGTAGAGGTAAAGGAGAAATACGGCGATGAGCGTCGTACGAAGATCGTGAAGATGGCTACCGAATTCAACCCCGAAGATATGTACGCAGACGACGATATGGTCATCACCATCTCGCACCTCGGTTATATCAAGCGTACTCCGCTGGCAGACTTCCGTCAACAGACACGTGGCGGTGTGGGTTCGAAGGCAAGCAGTGCCCGCGATCAGGACTTCATTGAGTATGTACACCAGGCAAGTATGCACTCGACGATGATGTTCTTCACCGAGATGGGTCGTCTGTACTGGCTCAAGGTGTATGAGTTGCCGGAAGGTAACAAGCAGTCTAAAGGTCGTGCCATCCAGAATATGATCAACCTCCAGACGGGCGACAAGGTTCGTACCTGTATCAACGTCAAGGGTCTGAATGATCCGGAGTATATCGAGAACCACTTCCTTATCTTCATTACCAAGAACGGTTTGATGAAGAAGACTACGCTCGAGGCCTACAGCCGTCCGCGTGCGAACGGTATCATCGCCCTCGGTCTGCGTGAAGGTGACGAACTGATCGGTGTTACCCTGACTGACGGTCAAAGCGAGATGCTCGTGGCTTCGTACAACGGAAAAGTATGCCGTTTCAACGAGGCTGGCGTACGTCCGATGGGTCGTGGCGCAACCGGCGTGAAAGCAATAACTTTGGAAAATGATGGCCAAGATCGTGTGATTGGCACGGTTTGTGTAGAGAAGGGTACAGACAAGACTATTCTCGTCATATCGGAGAACGGTTTTGGCAAGCGTACGCCGGTGGACGACGAGGAAGGCAACCCGATTTATCGCGTTACCAACCGTGGCGGTAAGGGTGTCAAGACCATCGAGATCACCGAGAAGACCGGTCACCTCGTAGGTATCGAAGCCGTAACGGACGCAGATGACCTGATGCTCATCACTAAGGCCGGAACGGCTATCCGCATGGATATATCGACTATCCGTCAGACCGGACGTGCCGCACAAGGTGTGAAACTCATCGAACTCCAGAAACGTAACGACACGCTCATGAGCGGTTGTATCGTTCCAAAGGAAGATGAGGGAGAAGAGAATGGTGACGCTCCGCTTAATGGTGAGAATGGTGAAAACAATAACGAAACAAACGAATAATATGAAGGTTTGAGCAAGTCGAGTGTAAGCACGCTTACGCAACTCGACGAAGCCGAAGCTCCAAAAATTAATTGGAATTAATTTATGAAAAAGAGTTTGATTTTGGCAGCATTGGTGCTGATAAGCGCAGGCTGCATGGCACAAAAGAATCCGTTGGTAAAGAAAGCGAAGAGTCTGATTAACTCCGAGACTCCTGATTTCGGTGCAGCTCGCGCCGCTATCGCTGAAGCCCTCGAGCAGGAACCGACGGCTGAGACTTACTACTGGGCCGGTATGATCGGTTATCAGGAAGTGACTCGTCAGAACTACAACCAGCTGATGGGACAGGCTGCCGACGTGGCTGTAACCGGAGCTGCTGCCAGCGAGAGCTATGAATATTGGCTCAAGGCAGACGAACTGGCTCAAGTTCCCGTTCTGAACAAAAAAGGCGAGGAGGTTCCGACAGACCCGAAGATGCGCGCCAAACTGGCAAAGATGATGCTGGAGTACTACAAGAACCAGGAATTGGTGAAGTACGGCGTACACCTCAACGAGAGTAGGGATTTCCTGGGTGCTTTCAAAGCATTCAAGATGCATATCGACATCCCTGAACTGCCGATGATGCAGAACGAGAAACTCCAGAAAGAGATGCCGCGTGATACCATCTATATCCAGTATAAATACTATGCCGGTATATTCGCTATCCAGGCCGAGATGCACGATGATGCCATCGCTATCCTCGAGCAACTCAAAGACGGTGACTATGAGGCTGTTTCCACGAACCAGTTCCTCTATCAGGAGTATGTAACGAAGAAAGATACCGCCAAGTTCGTTGAGACCCTTCAGAACGCGATTGTCCGCTTCCCGAGCGAGCCGTGGTTCCTGCAGAATCTCATCAACTACTATATCTACTCCGGTCAGGAAAAGACGGCGATTGACTATCTGGCACAGGCTATCGAGCGTGAGCCGAACGTAGCGCAATACCACCTCATCAAAGGTAACCTCGATGAGAACCAAGGGAACTACGATGCAGCGCTGACTGACTTCGACAACGCTTTACGTCTTGATCCGACGATGGCAGACGCGATGGCCGGTAAGGGACGTGTATATTACAACCAGGCCGTTAAACTGAATGAGGCGGCTGCCAGTATTCAGGATAACAAAGAGTACAAGCAAGCGCTGGATGAGATGAACGAGGTGTTCCGTAAATCGCTGCCTTTCTTCGAGAAAGCACACGAGATGGCACCTGAAGAGCGTAATTATATCCAGACGCTCAAAGGTCTCTACTATCGCTTCGGTATGGAGGATAAAGAGAACGAGATGAAAGAGCTCTTAGAGAAACTCTAATGGGTCGCATACTCGCAATAGATTACGGTCGTAAACGCACAGGATTAGCTGTTACGGATGTACTCCGCATAACAGCTAATCCGCTGCTTACGATTGAGACTAATCAGTTACTGAACTGGCTGGCGGATTACTTCGCCAAAGAACCTGTAGATGAGGTGGTTATAGGCCATCCTACACAGATGAACGGAGAGGATTCGGAATCGATGAATTATATCCGTCCGTTCATGGGAAACTTCAAAAAACAGTTTCCTGACAAACCGATAACTATGTATGACGAGCGCTTTACGTCGGTATTGGCGCACCAAGCCATGCTCGCCGGTGGCATGAAACGCAAAGACCGGCAGAACAAAGCCAACGTCGATAAGATTGCGGCGTGCATTATTCTCGAGGGATACCTTGAGAAGTTGAGAGTTTAGAGTTTAGAGTTTAAAGTTTAGAGTTTAGAGTTTAGAGTTTAGAGAATATGATTTTACCAATATATTTATACGGTCAGCCGGTATTGCGGAAAGAGGCGGAGGAGATTGAAAATACACCGGAGCTGAAAGAGTTCATAGCCAATATGTACGAGACGCTGACAGCGGCTGAAGGTTGCGGTTTGGCGGCTCCGCAGGTTGGCAAACCCTGGCGGCTCTTTGTCGTGGACGGTGCGGAACTGGAAGAAGATTATCCGGAGTGCAAAGGATTCAAACGGGCTTTCATCAATCCGGAACTGCTTGAGGAGAGTGAAGAACAATGTACATACTCCGAAGGTTGTCTGTCGTTGCCCGGGATAAGCGAGAACGTGGTGCGTCCCAAGACAATCAAGTTGCGCTATCTGGACGAGGATTTTAACGAGCATGAGGAGGTGTTTACTGATTTCTGTGCGCGTATCATACTGCATGAGTATGATCATCTGGAGGGACATGTGTTCACTGACCGTATTTCACCGATTCGTAAGACATTCACGCGCAATAAACTGATGGCCATCGCCAAGGGGAAAGTGGGTGCCAGATATAAATACAGGAGGAACTGATGGACCTGATGACCATCCTTTTGATAGCCGTCGGCCTGGCCATGGACTGCTTTGCTGTCAGTGTGGCACAAGGGTTGGATACCGACTATGACGACCGGAAGAACAAACCGAAGATTTATCTGATGGCCGGGTTGTTCGGTGTATTCCAGGGCGGCATGCCGCTTATCGGCTATTATGCGGGGACTGTGTTCGTGGATTTCTTTAAGACTTACGCCCCATGGATTGCTTTGGTGATATTGGGATTCATTGGAGGAAAGATGATTGTGGAAGCCGCGAAAGAGAAGAATAACGATACAACACATGCGTCTAACTGGACATGGAAATACCTACTGCTGATGGCAGTGGCCACATCAATTGATGCGTTAGCGACCGGAGTGGTGTTTATTCCTTATCCGGACTTGTTATGGATAGGTATCGGTCTCATCGCTTTAGTCAGTTTCGGACTTTCGATATCCGGTTGCTATATCGGATCCCAATACAAAGGGACAAAAAATATCAAAGCAGGACTTATCGGCGGTATTATCCTTGTCGGTATCGGATTGAAAATATGGATTGAAGGGGTATGTTTCTGATACAGAACACATTAGTCAGTCTGGACGTGATCGAGAAAGAGTTTTGTTGCGACCTCGATAGTTGCCGCGGATGTTGCTGTATAGAAGGCGATGCCGGGGCTCCGCTGACGAAAGAGGAAGAAGATAAAATAAACGAGATATTACCTGTCTTGCTGCCGGAGATGACCAAGGAGGCGAAAGAGGTGGTGGAAGCGCAAGGAATAGCCTATAACGACCCGTCTGACGAGCGAGTGACATCTATAGTGAACGATAAAGACTGCATCTTCGCCCGCACGGATCATAAGGGCTGGTGTTACTGCCTGATAGAGAAAGCCTACAACGCCGGTAAGATTGATTTCAAAAAACCGATATCGTGCCATCTCTATCCGGTTAGACTGACGAAAGTAGGGGATTTGACAGGCCTCGAATATCATCGCTGGGATATCTGTCATTGCGCACGGCAATTAGGAAAGAAACAACATATCAAAATATATCAGTTCCTTCGCGAACCTCTCATCCGACGCTTCGGACAAGCGTGGTATGACGAATTGGAATTAACAGCGAACGAATGGCATAAACAATGCGAGCAGAAGTAATAACCATAGGAGACGAGTTGCTTATCGGTCAGGTGATAGATACCAACTCCGCCTGGATGGCCGAGAAACTCAATGAGTTAGGTATTGAGTTATACCAGATTACCTCCGTTCATGACAGCCGCGAACATATCATTGCGGCCTTGGATGAAGCATTCGGCAGGGTGGATATCGTATTGACCACCGGCGGACTCGGCCCTACGAAAGATGATATCACCAAGCATGTGCTGTGTGACTATTTCGGCACTCACCTTACTGATGATGCGCATGTACGCGCGCACATCATGCAACTGTATAAGGATCGCCCTGATGTGCTCAACCGATTGACAGCTACTCAATGGCAAGTGCCGGAAAACGCCGAGATATTGGAGAACAGAGTAGGCTCTGCGCCACTTATGGTCTTCCATCATGGCCAACAGATTCTGGCATCTATGCCCGGCGTGCCATATGAGATGAAGATTGCGATGGAAGAGCAGATATTGCCGTATATTGAGTCGAAAGTGGAAAGTCGAAAGACAAAAGACAAGATTATCCATAAGACGCTACAAGTGACGGGTATACCCGAGAGCTCGTTGGCGATTTTATTAGAGGAATACGAGAATTCAATGCCCGAGAGTTTGCATTTGGCCTACTTGCCCAAAGACGGTGTGATTCGTTTGCGT
This sequence comes from Paludibacteraceae bacterium, assembly GCA_017478035.1. Lineage (GTDB taxonomy): Bacteria > Bacteroidota > Bacteroidia > Bacteroidales > Paludibacteraceae > Colicola. The sequence continues at coordinate 5,402 of JAFVHA010000109.1, forward strand.
CTTTCCTCTTACGGTGGATTGAACGAAGCGGAGATGGAACAATGGTTTGAGCGATTGAAGACTTTGACGGCAGATTATAGGATCGCTGATACGGACGAGCCTTTGGAAGTGATTGTAGGACGTCTGTTGGTCCAAAAAGGACAGACTGTTGCTTCGGCGGAAAGTTGTACGGGGGGCAAGATTGCGGCTCTGCTAAGCAAACATCCGGGTAGTTCGGACTTTTATAAAGGTAGCGTTGTTGCCTATTCGAATGAAGTGAAGCATAATGTGCTGCATGTGTGTCAGCAAGATTTGGATACGTACGGTGCAGTCAGCGAGCAAGTGGTGCGACAGATGGCACTGGGCGCCAGACAGGTGTTGAATACCGATTATGCAGTGGCTACATCCGGCGTGGCCGGACCGTCCGGAGGCACTCCTGACAAACCCGTAGGTACAGTTTGGACAGCTGTCGCTACTCCGGACGAGGTCTATACCGAATGCTTCCATTTGGGTAAACTACGCGAGCAGATAACAGATAGAGCATGCACGAAAATGCTGGTTAAATTGATTAAACTGCTGCAATGAATACGATAGAGCAATTCCTGTTTGAACCGTCCATCACACAGTCACTTCTGTGGCTTACCATTGTGATGACTATCGGTTTGTGGCTTGGCGAGAAGGCAAAGATAAAAAACTTCTCGTTAGGAGTCACATGGGTGCTCTTTATCGGTATTACTTTGGCTTCTTTAGGTGTAGGTATTGACCATTCCGTAGCGCAGTTCGCCAAGGATTTCGGCCTTATTCTCTTTGTCTATTCCATCGGTTTGCAGGTAGGTCCGTCTTTCTCTCCTTTCAAGAAGGGTGGGCTGCAACTGAATATGCTGGCTGCAGCAGTCGTTCTTCTTGGTTGCGTTTGTACGATCGTGCTTCATTATATCACCGGCATCGATATGTCCACGATGGCCGGCATTATGTCCGGAGCCACTACTTCAACACCTTCGCTAGCTTCTGCACAGCAGGCTTATTGTGACCTTAAGGGCATTTCTAATCCCGATATTGCTACCGGTTATGCAGTGGCTTACCCGTTGGGTGTGTTAGGCGTCATCCTGGCATCGGAATTGATCCGCAAATCATTCAAGGTGCAATTTCCGGAAGAGGAAAAGCGTCTCAAAGAGGCATCAAAAGACAGTTCGGAAGAGCCGGTGTGTGTGGATATCACCCTCAATAATCCTCAATTAGGTGTGCTCACTGTCAACGAATTGCAGCGCCTGTGTCCGGTTAAGGAGATGGTTGTCAGCCGTGTCATTCGTCCTAACGGTTCGGACGAATTGATCAACGAAGAGACTACTTTTACTAACGGAGATATTCTTCGCATAGTCACCGACCGCCATCATTTGGATGTGTTACGATTGTTGGGACAGATGAAAAACTACGATTTGCATGTGCAGAGCGAGAAATCGGATCATCTTATTTCCCGTCGTATTGCCGTAACGCGGCCGGAGTGTAACGGAAAGCGCATCAGGTCGTTTAACCTGCGGCAGCAGTATCATGCTACTATCACCCGTGTGAGTCGTGCCGGTATAGACCTCTTGGCAACACCGGATATGGTTCTTCAACTCGGAGACCGTTTGATGGTAGTGGGGGACAAGGATGATGTGGGGCGCGTAGCAGACACGTTTGGAAATGAGCTAAAGCGTTTGGATGTACCTCATCTGTTACCTGTCTTTTTCGGTATGGTGCTTGGTATTTGTGTAGGTCTGCTGCCTATCCCTCTGCCTGGTCTCGGTTCGTCATTCAAGTTAGGTCTGGTGGGCGGTTCACTTATAGTGGCTATTCTAATCGGTCATTACGGACCGTACTATAATCTGGTAACTTTCTCAACGACATCCGCTAATATGATGTTGCGGCAGGTGGGATTGACGCTTTTCCTCGCCGCATTAGGACTCTCCGTAGGGGAGAATTTCGTGCCGACAGTGGTTAATGGCGGTTATCTTTGGATAGGTTACGGATTTATTATTACTATTGTGCCGCTGTTCGTGATAGGTGCGGTCGCCTATAAATGGCTGCATGTGAATTATTTTAACGTAGTAGGTATGCTAACCGGTTCGATGACATCAGCCATGACTTTGCCTTATGCGCAGTCTTTATCCAACGAGAACAATCAGGCTGCTGTCTGTTATGCTACCGTTTATCCGTTTACTACCTTCCTGCGCGTCATGGCGGCTGAGTTGTTAGTGCTTATTTTCTGTAGTTTCACGACGCCGGATAGCATTCGTCCCCAACTGCTTCCCAATACCGTAAACACGCCTATGGGCGAGGAATACGGTCCGACAATCACTGTTGATGATAACACCTTGTATTTTGTAGGCCTCAACCGCGAGGATGGCTGTTATACAGAGGATATATACATGTCTCGCAGAGATCCCAAGACCGGTGAGTGGAGTAGTGCGCGACGCGTGGAGGCACTCTCCAATCCACACCGCAACGAAGCCCCGACATCGGTTTCCGGCGACGGACGGACAATGCTCCTTTTTGTGGAAGGACGGATGTGCTTCTCTGTCAAAGCCCCTCACGGCTGGACGGAACCAAGACCGTTGCCGCCGTACCTGCAGTTAGGTAACTGGCAAGCAGACGCTCAAATCTGTGCGGACGGTTCAGCACTCTTGTATGCGGCAAACTACAAGGTGGAGGGTGAAGAGCAGCCATCGCTCAATATCTTCGTCTCCGAGCGGGATAAAGAGGGGCGTTGGGGGCTGCCGTATTCTGTCGGTCCGGTTATCAACACCCCTGGCATGGAGCGTTCGCCTTTCTTGCACCCGGATATGAAAACCCTTTATTTCTCGTCCGATAGAGAAGGCACGTTCGGCGAACTCGATGTATGGGTAAGCCGCCGGCTCAGTGACAGTTGCTGGACTTGCTGGTCGGAGCCCGTGAACCTCGGCCCGGCTATCAACACTCCAGGACGGGATTGCTGGTACAAGATCTCCGCAGACGGCAAGACTGCCTATTATGCTCAAAAACTCGGTCGCCAGCACGATATTTATTCCGTCTCTTTGCCGGAAGACAAACGCCCTGAGACAATAACGGTTCTCAAGGCTCAGGAATCAGTGCCTATTAACAATCTTCTTTTCGAGACCGCCAGCGATGTGATAGTCTCTTCCTCGCTGCCCGAACTCAAGCGTATAGCGAACTTCGTGAAGACCTACGGTTACAAAGTACAACTGTCGGGTCATACGGATAATATCGGTAAACCCGAAGATAACAAGCGTCTTTCTGAGGCACGCGCTCAATCCGTTCGTAACCAACTGATTACTTATGGTTGCCAAGCCGATGCGATCGCGGCGTACGGTTACGGAGACACCCAACCGGTTGCCTCGAATGATACCGAAGAAGGACGACAACTCAACCGACGTGTAGAAATTAAAATTCAATAATATATGAAGAAACTTTTCCTTTTAGCGGTATTAGTACCGATGATGATGAGCGCCCAAGAGCGCATTATGGTCATTGCCGATCCGCATGTGATGGCGGCTTCCTTGCATGACAACGGCAAGGCGTTTACGGACATGATGGCCAAACAACGTAAGATGCTCGACCTCAGTGAGGCTGCATGGAAAGAGATGATGGCATTGGTTCAGACATCCCAACCTGACTTGCTCCTCATCCCCGGAGACCTCACTAAAGACGGAGAGATCGTCTCTCATAATATCGTGGTCAATGACTTAATCCTCTTGAATGAGTTGGGTATCAAGACCTTGCTTATCCCCGGA
>JAFVHA010000110.1 GCA_017478035.1 Paludibacteraceae bacterium
AACAGGTCGTTGATCATGTTCGTGAAGAAATACGCGTACTTGAAATAGGCGAGTAATCCCAAATCGATTGTCACCGATAGTGCCAATAAGAATTTGGGTATTTTTGATTTCAGATTTTTGATTTGCGATTTGTGAATGCCCTGCGCGATGAGCCAGTCGGAGAGGGTGATGAAAATCAGGATGAGCAGGAACAGACCGCTTGTCTTATAGTAGAAAAACCAACTGACGAAAAGCAGGTACACATTTCTCATGTGTAATTTTTGATTTCTGATTTTTGATTTCTGATTTCCAATAATCAGCGCAAAGAGGGCAAAGACCAACGCGAAGAAGGCCCAGAAATAAAACTGGGTGAACAGCAACGGACTGTTGGCGTCAAAGGCAAATATGTGATGCAGAAAATCCAAATCTTACTCCTCCTTTGTACCTTGTTCCTCCATCGGTTCCAACAGCCATTGGCCTATCGCATCTCCGGCTTTCTTGGCTCCACTGCGGTAGAAATGGATGCCGTCTGCGCCGGCCAATCCGATCTCCTGCCAACGGATCATACTTCCACTGCCTCCCATCCAGCGGTATAAACTGAAATAGGCGATATTCTCCTCCAGTGCCATCTTGCGAAGAAGACGGTCCATGTACGGAACCATCGGAAATGTCTGCCATTCGCCGTCCACTTGAGTGAGCATGTCACTCGGACCGATGAAGAGAATAGATGCCTCTGGCGCACAGTGTTGCAGGAAACGAACCTGTTCGCGAAGCCCTTTGACGATGCTTTGTATCGTGCTCGGTTTCTGATTGAACGGGATGGCGTTGCCTCCGAACTGCATGATGATCAGCCGTACGTTCTGCGTGCGATAGAAAGAAGCTAATAGTGCGCTGTCCATTTTTGTAAAGACATTGCCCAGACATCCGCGCATCGGAATATTATCCACGATGACGCCGGTCTCGCATTCCTGCGAAAGGGCATACACATTCCCGCGTCCATTCAGCCGCACCGTATCGCCGGAGAACGTATAATGGACGGAACTGTCAGCTATCACGCGCCATCGGGTGTAACGGGATTGTCCCGGTTGCGGCGTACACACGGCCATCACCTCTTCGCTGCCTTGCACCAGACTGTCGTTCATCTCGGCCATCTGTCCCAGAATGCCGTATCTGCGGTCTGCGCGCTGATCTCTCTTGAAGCCGTACACGAAATAACGTCGCGGACCTTGCATCGGCGTCACGAACCGACCGCTCATATACAACTGTTGCTTGACTGTCAGACCCGGGATTGTCTGTACCAGCGGCATCAAACCGACTCCCCTTCCACCGTACCGTTTTTGGAAGATCTCGCGAAGCTGCATCGTCATGCGGTCCTCTTCTATCTGACTGTCGCCGTAGTGCATAATACGCACCGTCTTGCTTCCCGTTTCGGCCAGCGAGGCGTAGAAAGACTGCAGGAACACACGGCTGTCCGTCGTCGAGTCCACACTTATCTTGGGAATATCGGGTTGAGCGGGTGGGACAATCGTATCTTCCTCTTCCGCGTAAACCGGAAACTCCGGAATCTCGGTTTCCGGTTCTTCCTCTATTGCGTGAGTCGTGTCGTTACCCAGTACTTCGCTGAATGTCGGCCATTGAAGTACTCTTCCGCCGAACGATACGCGGTTAGGCAGTATCAGGCACAATGCAGCCAGACAAGCCATCACGCAGACGATGAAAATCAGAACTTTATACGGCCGCATAACTTATTTTTTCCATAAAGAGCGGCTGAAGAGAAGCAGCACGGTGAATATCTCAAGACGACCGATGAGCATGACGAAAGTGGCAGTCCATTTGGCGACCGCAGGAAGTGCGGCGTAACAGCCGCTGGACCCCCACTGGCCTATCGAAACGCCCACATTGCCAATCATCGAAACGGCGATTCCCAGTGACTCATCGAAGCCGACACCACAACCGCAGAAGACAATCGTGGCGAGCACAATGATGAGGATATAGAAGAACATGAACGCCATGATATTACTTGTCGTCTGCTCGCGGAGCGTATGGCCGTTGAAGCGCACCGGAATAACGGCATTGGGATGAATACGCCGTTTGATCTCGGCGACCGCAGACTTGGCAAAAATAGCCAGACGTACCCATTTCATTCCGCCGGCCGTAGAACCGGAAGCACCGCCGGTAAACATCAGGAAGAAGACCAGTACCCATAATACAGACGGCCAAATCATGTAATCGGCTGCCACAAAACCGGTACTCGTGATGGTCGCTATAGAGGTGAAAAGACCGATCCGGATACTCGACCACATGCCCGTATAAATCAGCAACCCGACCGCCAGGATGATACCGCCTGCCAGGCACGCGCATATATACCAACGGGTCTCTTCGTCCTGTATTAGACGCAGCGGCTTGCCGCGGAAAGCGTAGATGAGTTGCGTGAAGTTGATACCGGATAGCAACATATATACCATGATGATCCACTGGATGGCCGGAGTGTAGGCAATGACGCTGTCGTTATGGGTGGCAAAACCGCCGGTCGAGATAGTGGACATCGAGTGGCACACGGCATCAAAACCACCCATACCGAATAGCCAAAGCAGTACTCCTTCGCTAACGGTCAGCAGGATATAGGTCACCCACATATGTTTGGCCGTATCGGCAATTCGCGGACTGAGTTTCTCGTAACTGACACCCGTCACTTCGGCGCTATAGAGCTGCATGCCGCCTAATCCGAACATTGGCAAGATAGCGACGCTGAGCACGATGATTCCCATACCTCCGATCCACTGCATCAGCGAGCGCCAGAGAAGAATCGAATGGGACTGTGCAGCGACGTCGGTGAACACGGTCGAACCGGTGGTGGTGAAGCCGGCCATCGTCTCGTACCATGCGTCGGTGATGCTCGGTAGCGCACCGCTCAGCCAGAACGGTAACATGCCGAAGAGCGAATAGACGACCCACACGGTAGCTACGATGACGTATCCTTCCCGTTCGCCGACCCGTTTCTCCGCCTGACGACCTGCACCGACCATCCACCAACTGGACACCCACGTGATGGCGCTGGAGACGATCCATGCACCGAAGTCCGGCTCATGGTACCACCACGCCGTGAAGGTAGGAATGAGCATAAAGAGTGCCTCGAGTGTAGTGAGTACACCCATCGTCTTGAATACTATCCGCCAGTTGAACAGTCGTGTCATTTGAACAATCGCTCTAAATTACGTATTACGTGGCTCTTGCAGAAGACCACTACCAGGTCGCCTGCAATAATCTGTGTGTCTCCGTTGACCAGAACACCTTCTCCGGCACGTACGATGCCGCCAATATTGGCCTCGTCCGGCAAGTCCAGGTCGCGCACTTTGTGACGGGTGATCGCGCTGCCTTCTTTGGCGATGAACTCCACGATCTCCGCGTCCGCGCTGGTCAGGTTATGCACGCCGCGCACCGATGCATCCAAAAGCATCTGGTAGATATAACTGGCGGCGATGGTCTTTTTGTTCAATACCGTTCCGATATCCAGACCTTCCGCCATCGGGATATAATCGAGGTTCTCCACCTCGGCGATAGTCTTGCGCACACCGAAACGCTTGGCTGCCAGACAGGCGAAGATGTTCGCTTCACTGCTGTCCGTCACCGCTACAAAAGCGTCCGCGTCCTGAATACCTTCTTCTTTGAGCACATCCATATCCGAACCGTCGGCATTGATAATCAGAGCGTTCGGCACTTTCTCACTCAGTATGTTGCATAACTCGCGGTCTTTCTCGATGATTTTGATATTCATCTCCTCCGTCAGTTCGGTAGCCGCCTTGCGGGCGATACGTCCGCCGCCGAAGAAAATAACGTTCTTGATGGCACGTTTGTTCTTGCCCAACTCCTCACGCATGTACTCCATGTTATCTTTCGTACAAACGCAATAGACCATGTCGTTCTCCATCACCATGTCTCCTCCGCGCGGAATGATCGTCTCCTGGTCGCGTTTGATGGCTACGATGCGGTATTTGCCGTGGTTATAGACCCCTGAAGCAAACGTCTGGCCTAAGATCTTCGCGGTCTCACGTACCTTGACGATGCATAACTCCAACGCCCCCTGGCAGAGATGCAGGTGATACCGCATCCAATTGGTACGCAGACTCTCCTCAATCTCGTTTGCCGCCAGAACCTCCGGATAGATGAGGTGGTTCAGACCCATGTTCTCAAAGAACTTACGGTTCGCCGGTAACAGGTATTCGTAGTTGTCAATGCGGGCAAGTGTACGCTTGGCGCCTAACGAATTGGCTATAAGGCAGGCCGTCATGTTCTCCGTCTCGTGAGGAGTAACGGAGATGAACAGGTCGCAGTCTTTCACACCGATATCTTTGAGGTCGTGGATGGAGGTAGGGTTACCTACTTTGGTCAACATATCGTAGTTGGCACTCAGGTCACCCAAGCGTTCCGGATTCTCGTCCAGAAGACTTATCTCCATGTCTTCGCGGCTCAGCAGTTTCGCCAAGTGTGTTCCTACTTCGCCAGCACCTGCAATAACGATTCGCATAATCCCTCCTTATCTAATTTGAGTAAATGATACAATTCTTTGGTGGAACCGTGCTCCACAAACTGGTCGTTCACACCGAGCCGGATGACGCGCGGCGTGTACCCGTGGTCGGCCATCCATTCCAATACGGCACTACCCAAGCCTCCGGCAATAACGCCGTCTTCGGCGGTGATGATGGTCTTGAAGTTCTTTCCTACTTCATGCAATATATCCTCGTCCAGCGGCTTCAACCACCGCATGTCGTAATGTGCAATGCTCTTACCCGTAACCCGTAACCCGTCACCCATAACCCCTTCAATCGCTTGCGCCATGGGGTTGCCGATAGCGCCGATGGTCAGTACGGCGATGTCTTTTCCGTCCCGCAGTTTCACGCCTTTGCCATATTCAACTCCCGTAACCGGTAACCCGTAACCCGTAACCCGTCCTCTCGGATAACGGATTGCCACTGGTCCTTCGAGGCTCTCTGCCAACGTCATCATCTGCTTCAGGTCCTCTGCCGTACGCGGCGCACAGATCTGCATGTTCGGTATCGGACGCAGATAAGCCAGGTCTAACAACCCGTGGTGCGTCGCGCCGTCGTTACCCACGATACCGGCTCTGTCGATACATAAAACGACATGCAGGTTCTGTAGAGCCACGTCATGGATGATATTGTCGTAGGCCCGCTGCATGAATGTGGAGTAGATATTGCAGTAGGGTAGTATTCCGGCTTTCGCGAGACCGGCGCTGAAGGTCACGGCATGTCCTTCGGCGATACCGACGTCGAACACGCGGTCCGGTAGCTCTTTCTGCATGATACTCATGCTGCAACCACTCGGCATCGCCGGCGTGATACCTACGATCTTCTCATTCTTCTTCGCCAACTCCAGCAGTGTCTCGCCGAACACCTCCTGCCAAAGCGGCGGAACCCGTAACCCGTCACCCGTAACCTGTAACCGCTCGCCGGAGGCAACATCAAACTCCCCCGGAGCATGCCATACGGTCTGGTCGTTCTCTGCCGGCGCGTATCCTTTGCCTTTCTTGGTGATGATGTGCAGCACTTTCGGCCCGCGGTGATTCTTGATCTCGCTTAAGATACGCACTAATCCCATGACGTCATGTCCGTCGGTAGGACCGAAATAGCGGATGTTCAGACCCGTGAAGATATTGTTCGGTTGCTTGCTGAACATCGCCTTCAGGTTGTTGTTCCGGCGTAAGATAGCCTGCCGTTTATGTTCGTCCACCAGATGCAGTTTGGCGGCCATCTGATACAGACGCCATCTCCATCGGTTATAGGCCTTGCTGGTTGTCAGATCCACCAGATACTGTGTGAAACCGCCTTTGAGCGGGTCGATGGCCATGTGGTTGTCGTTGAGAACAATCAGCAGGTTGTTCTTGTCCATGGAGGTGTTATTCAGACCTTCGAACGCCAAACCGCCCGTCATCGCCCCGTCCCCGATAATCGCTACGACACTTCGAGACATTCTACTTTTAACTTCTCTCAACTCTAAACTCTCAACTCTCAACTTTTCTGCAACATCGATTCCCAGCGCAGCTGAGATCGAGTTGCTCGCGTGTCCTGCGATGAATGCATCGTACTCGCTCTCCGCAGGGTTGGTGAAGGGAGCGAGACCTTTGAACTGACGGTTGGTGTGAAAACGGTCCCGGCGACCGGTTAGAATCTTATGCGCGTAAGCCTGATGACCCACGTCCCAAACCAATTGATCGTTCGGGGTGTCGAAAACGTAATGTAACGCGACAGTCAGTTCGATGGCTCCCAGGGATGAACCCAGATGTCCCGGGTTCTTGCTAAGCGCTTCGATGATGAACTGCCGCAACTCCGCACATACCGCCGGTAATTCCTCCACTTTCAGCTTCTTTAAATCTGCCGGCGAATCAATCTTGTTGATATACGTATATTCCATGTTTCCCACGTGCGCATATTTACGCAAAGTAAAATCGGCGGCAAATTTACTGCTTTTTTTCCATATATGCAAGCGCGCGCGCTTTTTTTCCAAAAAAACACACTTTCCTGCTAAATTTTGAATTTTGACTTTTGAATTTTGAATTTTTATTCGTACCTTTGCACCAAAATTGAAATAATATGGACAAACAGGAACTTCGTAAGCTTATTGCTATCTGGTTTGAAGAGGATATCCGCGACGGTGACCATACCTCGCTTAGTTGTATACCGCCTACCCAAATGGGTTGCCAGCAACTCATCATCAAGGACACGGGTGTACTTGCCGGTGTCGAAGTGGCGAAAGAGATCATCGATTATTTCGACCCGGAATGCCGCTTTGAGCAGTTTTTGCATGACGGCGACCATGTGAAGCCGGGCGACATCGCGTTCAAGGTGTATGGCAAGGAGCTGAGTCTGCTGCAGATCGAGCGCACCATGCTCAACGTCATGCAGCGCATGTCCGGCGTAGCTACGACGGCGAACAAATACCAGAGCCTGATTGCCGACACCGGTTGTCATGTGCTCGACACGCGCAAGACCACACCCGGACTGCGGTATCTGGAGAAAGAAGCGGTCGCTTTAGGAGGCGGTATGAACCATCGTATCGGCCTGTTTGACATGATTCTTCTCAAGGACAACCATGTGGATTTTGCCGGAGGTATCACGAATGCCCTCACCCGTGCCCGCGACTATTGCAAGGCCAAAGGAAAGAACCTGAAGATAGAGATCGAGGTACGTAATTTCGACGAGATCAACGAAGCACTCGCTACCAATATTCCGGACCGTATCATGCTCGATAACTTCACGCCGGAGAAGACCAAAGAGGCGGTGGATGTCATCCGTGCATGGGAGCGGTCTGCCGGCCGCCACATGGAGATTGAGTCTTCCGGCGGTATTACTATCGACACCATCCGCGATTATGCCCTGCAAGGCGTGGACTTCGTCTCCGTCGGTGCCCTCACACACAGCTACAAATCCCTTGATATGTCCTTCAAGGCAGTCAAATAAAGTGTAGTGTTTAGCGTTTAGAGAGAAAAATAGTCGGGCTATCGAAGTCCGACTATTTTGTGTAACTGTACGCTGAGGCGCCAGAAAGGGTGGGAGAGGATGTAACGGACGGTGTCGTCGAGATTGTCATTACGGTCGTCTTCCCAGGAGTCGATATTCTCCATGAGCCATTCGCCGGTAAAACGAAGCGGTTGTAGCATCCAGTGTTCGGCTTCCAACTGTTCGCGCCAAATCTCCGGATCATACGTGCCCGTAAAGACGACCTTCACC
>JAFVHA010000111.1 GCA_017478035.1 Paludibacteraceae bacterium
ATATCGGCGATGATCTTCATGGAGAACTTAGGCGGGTAGATATAGGTGTTACGCACCATGAACTCCTTGAGGATATCGTTCTGGATGGTACCTGCCATCTCCTCCAGTTTGGCACCCTGCTCGAGTCCGGCGTTGATATAGAACGCGAGGATAGGCAGCACGGCGCCGTTCATGGTCATGGAGACGGACATCTTATTCAAAGGAATACCGGCGAAGAGGACCTTCATGTCCTCCAGCGAGCAGATGGACACACCTGCTTTTCCGACGTCGCCTACGACACGCATGTTATCGGCGTTGTAGCCGCGGTGGGTAGGCAGGTCGAAGGCTACAGACAGACCTTTCTGACCGGAAGCGAGGTTACGGCGGTAGAAAGCGTTGGACTCCTCTGCAGTCGAGAATCCGGCGTACTGACGGATGGTCCAGGGACGCAGCGGATACATGGCGCTGTACGGGCCACGGAGGAAAGGCGGGATACCGGACACATAGTCGAGGTGTTCCATGCCCTGCAGGTCCTCTTTGGTGTAGATCGGCTTGACGTCGATGAGTTCGGGCGTCTGCCAGTCGGCGGTGTTCGGGCCAACAACCTTGCTGGCCGAAACTTGCTTAATGTTGATATCTTTAAAATTCGGCTTCATAGCGATTATTTTTTAAGAAGTTGTTGGTTAAACGATTTGAGGGTTTCGAGGACGTTGCAACGGACGTGGATGAAGTTGGTGATGCCGAGCTTCTGGAGGTCCTCCATGCAAGCCGGAGCACCGGCAACGATGAAGAGTTCTTTCTTGCCCTGCAGCTTTTTCCATGCCTTCGGCGCGAGGTCAGCGTACTCGTCGTCCGACGAACAGAGGACGATGATGTCCGCTTTCGCCTTGCGGGCAGCCTTGATACCTTCGGCGATGGTAGCAAAACCGTTGTTGTCGATGACCTTGTATCCTGCGCACGCGAGGAAGTTACAACTGAACTGCGCACGCGCGATACGCATAGCGAGGTTACCGATGGTGAGCATGAACGCAACGGGTTGTTTCTTGGCACCCTCGGTCTCCAAACGGAGCTGTTCGAACTCCTCTGCCGCTCTTGCGACTGGCAGCGTCGGCAGCGCGTTCTCGCAAGAACTACCGCAACCGCAAGCAGCCTGTTTCTTATCCGTCTTGCAGGTGCAAATGGAGCTGCAAGCACCGGCGTCGGCTTTGATCTTCTTGCCGGCTTTCTCGGTGAAGTTCGGGAACTGGTTCGAGCCAAGGAGTACCTCTTTGCGTTTAGCGACGTCAGCGAGACGCGCTTTGAGGTTAGCCGCCATGTGCTCTTGTACCTTGCCTTCGGAAACAAGCTGGTACATACCGCCGCGCTCCTGGATATCGAGGAACTGTTTCCATGCCTCGGCAGCGATGGATGCGGTCAGGTTCTCGAGGTAGTACGAACCCGCAGCGGGGTCAACGACCTTATCGAAATGTGCCTCTTCCTTGAGCAGCAGTTGTTGGTTACGGGCGATACGCTCGGAGAAATCCGTCGGTTTCTCGTAGGTCACGTCAAACGGCGTAACGGTGATCTCATCGACACCTGCGAGGGCAGCAGACATGGTCTCGGTCTGCGAACGAAGGAGGTTCACATACGCATCGAAAATAGTCATGTTGAAACGGCTGGTCTCGGCGCTGACATTCATCTTAGCGGCGTTGCGGAGAGCGGTGGTGAAGATCGGGTCTTTGTATGCCTCGACAATCTTTGCCCACAGCAGACGGCCTGCACGGAACTTAGCAATCTCCATGAAATAGTTACCGCCGATACCCATATTGAAACGGATAGCATTGGCTGCGCGGTAGTTAGGCACACCGGCTTCGGTCAGCATCGTCATGTACTCGGCACCCCATGCGAGGGCGTACGCGAGCTCCTGTGCCGCATAAGCGCCGGAGTTATTGAGGATGACGCTGTTAACACCCACTACGCGGTAACCCGGCAGCGACTTGGCGGCCTTGACAGTCTCGGCAATCTTCTCCGATACCTGCTCGCGGGTCAGGGCTTTGCCCTTGAGGAGCATGTTACGGATCGGGTCCACGTTGATAGAACCGATAAGGCCCTTGGTGTCATAACCCATACGGCCGTAGTAACGCACGAGGATGTTCGCCAACTTCGGCGCTGCGCAGGCGCAGATGGAGAAGTTGATGGCCACTGCCGGTGCATAGACGCCGTTGAGGAGCGTTTTGATGAAGTTGTACGTCAGTTTGTCTTTGTCGAGACAGAAACCGAGGGACGTGATACCTTTGTTGAGCACCTCCAGCGCCTTCGCGTTCGCCTTACGCGCGTTCTTGCAAGCGCAGATGTTCTGGCGGATTGCCCATTCGTTGTTTGTACGCGTACCGCGGACGTAAGGGAACTGCCCGGGCGCAGAGACGGTGGTCTTCAGGCCTTTGAGGTCCTCGCGGCGGTAGAACGGCTGCACGTTGAATCCTTCCGGCGTGCGCCATACCAGCTTCTTGTCGAAGTCGGCACCTTTCAGGTCAGCGATGATCTTGTCCTTCCACTGCTGAGTGGATATCGGCGCAAAATCGGCCAACAGATTTAATTTTTCATTGTCTGCCATAAATTTGTGTTTTTATAATGGTTTGTTTATCTAGTTGTTCTAGTCGTTCTAGCTTTTCTAGTATTTCCAGTCGATTTTAAAATCACGGAATATATATACAAAGTATATATATAAGGTGCAGTAGGATACGTGATTCCCCCGTTCTACATAGGCAAATGACAGGTTGTCCGTATAAGCACTCCTCAAAATCCTCGCAAAGTTACTGCTTTTTTTTGAAACATGCAAGAAAAAACGGCAAATTTTATTAAAAAATGCCGTTTTACGTAATTTGCAGACGTTTTTTGATAATTTTGCGCCTGTTATTGCACTTTCTGACCAGTGATGGTGTAAATTTGATCGCCAACTTGTATGAGAAGTTGTCCGGAGCGGATAATTTTGCGTCTAAAGACCGGTAATGGTTCATTTTGTTCCATATCCTCGGTGCCGGAGCAGGTTGTGGTATAAGCCGAGTAGGTGGTCGTTTCTCCGGATCCGTTCATGGTGACATCCAGTTGCGCGATACGCCGGTTGCCGCTGGATCCGCTGATCTTGAAGACGACTTCGTCGGTGAGGCCTACCCACGAGCTGTTGATCAGTACGCCGGGCATGACGGTTATCTCATTCGTACTCTCGCCGGAACCGAAGATGATATCGATGCGTGTGATGGCTTCTGCAGATACGGTGAAGGAATTGCCGGCATAGCATCGCACGGCCTCGCCGGTATTGTAATACTTCGGCACATTGGAGGTAGAGGTGCCTTTGGAGAAAGTGACGGTGACGTCATTCTGCTTGACAGTGGTCACTTCTTCTCCGTTGCCGAATCCTTGTGCTTTCATGTTGATCGACTCGACCACCGGTACACTTTCGCTCTGTGTCGTTTCTTGATGCGCGAAGACGGCATAGTAGGTTACATCTGCCGTCACAGGCGGGAAGTCAGCCGGTTCGCGATAGAGCGCAGGCTCCATGTCGGTAGGTGCATTAATCGGTTCGGTAGTCCATCCTACGAAGGTCTCATGTCCGATGCATAGTGTGCCGATCTCCTCGGGGTCGGTGGGGACAGACTGCGGTTTGCTATTCTCCTTCACGGAATCGACGCGCAGCACTTGGCCGAAGAGGATCCATGTGACACCATACTTCACAGCGGTAGAGCCCGATCCTCCGTCGCAGGTAGGCGTCATGGACGCGAGGTCCACTGCTTGTCCTTTCAGGTCGCCCCATATATACTCGACGAGTTCGGGGTAATCGATAAACGGGTTGCGGTTGTTTTGTTCCCCATAGACGGCCTGGTTGCGGTCAATCTCTTTTTGCGAGACAGGGTCGTTGCGATGCCAGTCGAGCAGGAAAGCGAGGCTGTATGCCGTGAGGTTGGTGGGACTCGAGGTAAACATCGTGGATCCGTCACCGGAGTTGAGTATCTTATCGCGATAGCGCGCGACCATATAAAAGAACGTGCGTGCGAAATCGCCTTTGTACCGGTCGTCGGGTTCGTAAACGGTTCCAACACCATTCGCCGTTGAAGTACCGAGTTTGCCGAGTGCGTGATGGTCGGGGTCACCGGAGATGCCTTTGTTGGTGCCTACCACGCCGTAAGGGTAGTTCGAGCGCAGGTTATTGACGCGCGCATCGGTCGGATAGACATTGAACATATCGGACACCATAGGCCCGGAACCGAGCCACGACTGGCAGCATACATGCTCTTTGTTCCAACCGTCGCACACGTTTTTTTGCGGGATATTCGCCATCTCGTAGGTAAAACGGCATGTGGAATAGGTATCCCAGAGCGTATCGGCATAAAAATCAGTCTTGAGATAATGGGGTTCGAGACCTTTGTAAGATATCTCGTTGTAGTCCTTGGAGATACAGGTCTGCAGGGCATTGAGGATGTTATCTGCGCCTTTCTTGCCGGACACGCCGTCGTAATAGCCGTCAGGGATAGCGGCCACACCTTCAATCACGTTAGCGCTTAACGGACAAAGGACCGCTGCGCTGACAGAGTACAGAATACAGAGTACAGAATACAGAATTTTTCTCATGGTATTTCACAAAAAAGTGCACAAAGGTACTGCTTTTTTGCGAAACGTGCAAATATTTCGTTCTTTTTTTGTTAATTGGCGTAAGAATGCAGGCCACCGAGGAGGTAGGAAACACCAAAATAGGTGAAGAGGACGAAGAGGAAGGCTATCACGCAGAGAGAGTGGTAGATGATTGATGATTTATGATTTATGATTGATGATTTTTTTATCCACGGGAAGTGAAGGAGAAGGGCGTAGACGAGCATGGTGATAAGCGCCCAGGTCTCTTTCGGATCCCATCCCCAGTAGCGTCCCCAAGACATGTTTGCCCAAACGGCACCGATGAAGATACCGGCGGTGAGGCAGAAGAGAGCAGGGTACAATAGTATCTGAGATACTATTTTACATTTTTGATTTATGATTTCAAATTTTTGATTTGTTTCCGCTTTCCTTGACACGATAGCTGCATAGAGACCGATGAGGCCGTTGATCATGATGACCGCAAAGAGGGTGTAGGCGAGCATGATGACCGACACATGGATGCCGAGCAAGGGTGTCTGAAGGACGGGTTGCAAGGGAGGTTTAGGTGTGACCACGCGGGTCATGATTATCGCAAGGACGATGATTAGGACCGCTGCGCTGACAGAATACAGACCGCTGTGCTGACGGAATACAGACTGATTCAGCAACGCGCGGAAGCGGGTGCGGGGTTGGAAGAAGAACGCAATCATCGCTACCAATAGCAATGCATAGCCGGTATAGGTGATGCCGATGCCCCACGGGTCGTAGTTATACGCCAGCACAACACCCATTTGGTCGCTGTCGTAATCCGACTGACAGAAACGCCAACCGTGATATTTGAGCGGCTTATTCATCCGCACGATGCCTTCATCCACCGTGATTGATGATTGCTGATTGCTGATTGATGATTGACTTCTATCTAAAAGGCGCAACTCGCTGATGAAATCGACGGGGTTGTTATCGGCGTCGTATAGTACCTGGAAATCCCAGAGGAAGAGAGTGACGGCAGATGTATGATTTATGATTTTTGATTGATGATTTAATGTCTCCGCCTTATCTGCCCGCAAGTGAATCTCCCCTTGTTCGCCGAAGAAATGGGTCACGCACGCCCCGAGGACAATAATCCCCAGGGCGATGTGAATCCATTTGCCATTTGTCCATTTACGATTTACCATTTATTAAATAGCATTGATGAACGCAACGATGGCATCCCGGTCTTCTTTATTCAGTTTGTAGAATTGTTGAGTGGGCCAGTAGGCATCCGATTGGTTGCTATAGCCATGCCACATGATCGCCTCGATGACGTTGCGTGCGCGGGTGTCGTGCATACGTGCCTCATAGGTGTCACCGGTAGCTTTCTTGTGCAGACCGCGTCCCCAGAGTGGGGTCGTACGGCACCAACCGGTACGGATATCGTTCACCATGCACAGCTTATGCTGCACCATATCGGTGTACGGCCAAATCTTCTGGTTCGGGTACCGCGGCATCTTAGCCGTGAAGCCTTTGAAGTCGTTCGGGTCACGTACCTCGTCGGAACCGGTGGTCCAGGAAGGACGATGGCAATAATCGCAACCGATCTGGGTGAACAGTTCCTTACCTTTGAGCACTTTCTCGTCGGTCACGTTACGTGCGGCAGGAACAGCCAGACCGCGGTGCCAGATCATGACTTGCGTAAACTCCTCATCGCTCATCTCAGCCGGCAGTTCCTTGGAGGTCAGGTAGCTATACAACTCTGCCTCGGACTTGCCGGAAGCCGTTTGTACCTCCGGATCTTTGGATGCATACTCGGCGTAGATAGTACCGTTGAGGTCCAGGTAATGATACTTGCGGTCGCTACGTGTGACATTGGTGATATTCCAGATCGCATTGGCTCCTGCGCCGTCCATCAGCGGACCACGCGTGAGGGCGTACGTGAAGCGTTTCGGTCCCCATTTCGGGTCGTTCTTGTAGTAGCCGCTTTTTTGGAAACTACCATTCCAGAAAGCAGGGTTCAGGCCGTTTTTGAGTTTGCCGTCAGCCGCTTCTTTGGCGTATTGGTCGATGATATCCTGGTCGGGAATGGCATCGAGCAGACCGGAACCATACACACCGATGGTGTTCTCCAGTTTGACTTCGTAACCTTGACTTGCGAGCAATCCGTCCGGGTCGCGATAACCTTGGTTATAGACATAGACGGCGGTGTTGGGCATCTTCACTTCCGGATAACGCAACTCGTAGGTCTCGCCATCGGCGAACTTATTGCCATGCTCGTCCTTGACGGTCTTCCATGTGACGGTGATCTGATCGGGATCGAGCGGTGCTTTGAAAGGCTCTGCGCCAAACAGTTGCGGCATACCGGCTAACCACGGCACGTAGGCCTGCGTGGCCGGATTGATAACCACGAGCAGCGTACCGTTACCTACGTTCGCCGCATCGTATTTGCCTTCAGGAACGGATGTTCCGTGCGAGTAGTTAGGGTGGCAATGCTGGCAGGACGCACGTACATAAACCGGTCCCAAGCCATGCTGACGACCTTCGGTGTTGGTAACGAAGGGTTTCTCGGCAATCTGGTCACCTTGTGCGAATAACGTACCCAATCCTGCGTTCTCCGTAGCCGGTGTCGGTTGGCGGAAAGTCATGGACGAGGTGTTGGTCGTGGTGCCTAATTTACCGCCGGTGTAGTACCATTCCGGCATGTCGGTTTGGGGTTCTTCTTCGCTGCCTTTGTCGCCTTTCTTGCAGCTCATTCCGAGTATTCCGATTAGTCCGAGTACTCCGATGATTAGAAATTTCTTTTTCATGATGTTATTTGCTTAATAAGGGTAATACTTCTTTATCGAGCACCTCTTCGAGAGCCGCTACTTGGTCAATGGCGGCTTTTACTTCCGGGCTATTTTGTGCCTTACTCTCAAAATCCAGAATGGCTTCGATCGCTTTGACAGACTCTTCGATGGCTTTGCGTACTTTCGCATCGAGTTCGGCATCCTGGCTTTTGATAAAATCGGACACACTGGCGTCTCCGTCTTGTGAGCCGCAGTAGGCATGTTGGATAGAGCGGATATTATCGGCAAAGTCGATGGTGGAGGTGCAGCTATAGGGGCTCTCGATGTAATCGCGTTGCTCGGCGGTACTGCTGATATAGGGGTTACCCATTTTCAGGTCCGCTACCTCGCCTGCAATATCTACACATCCTGCGATGATCTCTTCGGCCACTTCCTGGAAAGTGACATAAATAGAGCCTTTTTGTCCGGCTTTGATCATCTGTGCACCGTAGTTATCTTCGTACGGCTCTACTTCTCCGTCGTCCAGCAGTTTTTGCTTAGCGGCACTTACTTCGCCTGCCCAGGCATACTCCAGGAGGATAGCCTGTTGCGTGAGGTCCTCCACGATACCGAGGAGATAGACAGCTTCGGCATGGGACAAGTTGGCTGCATGCGGCTTACCGGTACCAATCGCTCGACCGTCTTTGATGATCGATTCGAAGAGCAGGTATTCGCAGGCATGGAAACCTTTGAGTGCGTAACCCAGTTTGTCGCCTACATACGCACCGCCTTCTTCTTCGATGGCTGCCATGCGGACTGGGTCATTCAACAAAGCGTTCATGGCATTGAAATCCAGCGGCCATGAATCAATATGCGGGTCGATGTTGTGTGACGCAGCAGGGCCCAAGAGAAATGCTTCACTTTGCTCCCAGTACTTACGCATCAAGCGCCATGACGCGTCTGCGTCTTGCATGAGCGCCGAATAATCTTCGCGTTTCTCCACTTTGTCCAGAATCTGCTCGCATTGCTCAAGCAGTACCATACCGGCATCCGCCATCTTGCCATACGTGGCTACTACGGTGTTTTTTACATAGGGCGTTATGGCTTGTTGTAACGCCGCTTCTTTGTCGAACGTGACCTCTTTGGTGTCTCCGCCCTTTTTGTCGCATGCGGCCATACTAAGAACACATGCGGCACATAGTGCAAATTTAAATACCTTTTTCATAAACTATAAATTAAAGTTGATAAAATCCTGCATAGACGATACCGAAGGCAATCTGCGGCTCGTCATTATAGATCTTCCCGCGCGTACCATCCGCGCGCGTTCCCTGTTTTAATATGCCATATGAGAACTCCGCTTTCACGCCGATTTGCGGAATCGGGAAATAGTTGATACCTGCCGCCACACGATGTCTGCCGCACCAGGCGTACATATCCGTAGGTTGGTTGTCATAGCGGAACATGGAGTCGTAGTAATCGTATCTTCCAAACAGATAGAATTGCTGGTTCTTCTCTTTCAATTTTTGGTTTAGACTGAAGAAATCAAAGCCGGCTTCGATACCTGCTGCAAGGGCGTCCGAGGCAATCCATTGTTTGCTGGAAACAGAGCCTTTGCGCATGGATATATTATACTGCGTGATTGCCGCCGCGTCACTCAGATGTCCGTAGAGGAACTCGCCGCGCACGATGGCGCCGTGTCCTTTGTAGGCCATGTCAAAAGCCCCGATCGAAACCGTACCTTTGACGTTCTTGTACGCACTGGCATCCAGTTCCGCGTTGGTCTTGCTGAGCGTGTTACGGAACGAGTTGCCGCAATAGCCGCTGAGAGCCAAACGCAGACCCTGTACACCGGTGTACTCAACCCGTGCGGCACCGGCGAAGACGTTCGCCAACTTGAACTCATACGGACTACCTGCTCCGGGTTTGATCCAGTTCTTGCGGTTAAAACGGTCGCTGTCCAAGCCGGGCAGGAACATAGCCTGATAGCGCCAACCGTTGGGCGTGGAACCCATGAAAGTGAGCGCTACCTCATGCCACGTGCTCGGAATGATGGTGAATGAACCCTCGTTACGATATACTCCGAAATACTCGGTCGATTCATGGTGCGCGTTCAAACCACCGACGGGGATAACCTGCATACCGGCACGGATGATGGCATAGCGGTTGAAGGCTTTCTGCAACCAGAATTGCTCCAGCGCCACTTCGCCGCCGCGCTCGATCTCACTCTCGTACTCACCGCCTTCTTCTTCCTCTATCTCAATCGCGCTTTCCGTGCCTCCGTGCTCGAACTCGATCTCCGTGCCGACACTCCATCCTTTGCCGAAATCATAGCCCAGATAAATGACCACATGCGGCAGGTCGAACTCGCCGTAATGGTCGTTCGCATATTTCTCGGGGTTCTTGCCGTATCGCAGGTAGTTGTTGCTGTAGAAACAATGCTTGGCGGTTATTTCTCCGTATCCGCCGATGGTGAACTTCCCGCGTTTACCGCTAACCTCTGACCTCTCACCGCTAACCTTTTTTAGGGATAGGCTGTCTTTTTGCTCCAAGCGCTCGACGCGTTGGATGAGTGCTTGCAGGTCCGCCGCACTCACTTTGATACTATCCTCTGCATGCACGTACAAGACGCTAAAAATCAGTAAAATAGCAACGATTGATTGTCTATACATCTTCCTTTTACTTTTCATCTTTCATCTTTCATTTTACAAAGTGCAAAATTACTGCTTTTGGTCGATTCCGGCAATCCCTAAATCTAGGGATTTTGCTTCCTACTATTGCTCATATGGGATTTTTTTTGTAATTTTGCACCCGATTTCGATAAAATGGGAAATGTACAAGGGTAGTGACAAGATATGTGAGTTGATGTCGCGTGAGGAAGATGCGATACAGATCATCAGCCGTTTCGGTTTGGAAATGGGTGTTGGTGACCAGACGATTGAGCAGGTATGCGAGGCTCATGATGTCCACACACCGACGTTTTTAACCGTGGTCAATTACAAAGTATTCCACAAGCAGGCGGATCTCAAAGATATTGATGTGCCGACGCTGCAACGCTATCTCCACAATGCGCACACCTATTTCCTCGATTTCCGTTTGCCCCGTCTCCGTCGTTCGCTCATAGAGGCCTTGCTGCCTGCAGATCCTACGACCAAGATACCCGGACTTATCCTGCGTTGTTACGATGAGTTTGTGGAAGAGATCCGCACGCATATCGAGCATGAGAACGCGGGGCTGTTTGACGAACACGTACACGACGACCAGCGAATAACCGACAAGCTGACGGAGATAAAGAACCTGATTATAAAATACTATCCGAGCGAGAATTATAAATCAGAAATCACAAATCAGAAATCACAAATCACTTATCTTTTGATAAGCGTCATGTCCGATCTATGGCACACGGAGCAGGATTTTGCGGACCACTGTGCGATGGAGGATGATATCTTGCGTCCCGCCATGACGAAGATACCGCCGCAGACTCACCGTCGTCACCAGCAGCCGGAAACGGAGGAACTGAGTGACCGTGAACGCGACGTGCTCATTCAGGTCGTTCGCGGACTGAGCAACAAAGAGATTGCGGACGTGCTGTGCATCTCTACTCACACGGTTATTTCCCACCGCAAGAACATCACCCGCAAACTGAATATTCATTCCACCGCCGGCTTGACCGTTTATGCCATCGTCAACAAACTGGTGGATATCAACAATTTGGATTAATTGAGTACCTTCGACCTCCTCCCCCATTGGAATGGGGACCCCTTCGAAAGTACGTTCGCGTCCTGCAGATCATATGCAAGTCCCGCATTTTTTTGCCATCCGCGGCTTTGCCGCCTTATGATTATTAAAGAGCCTCGCGTTAGCGTATATCAGCATGCGCTATCCGCACGGCTTAGGCTCTTGAATAATCACGGAGTAAAACTCCGTAAATGTCAAAAAAAAATGCACGAAAATTTGCATATGTGCAATTTTTGTAGTACCTTTGTCGGCGAATTGGACGAATACGTTCACTATTTACTTAATACTTAAATTATCACATTTATGAGAAGAAACATTATCTACGCGTTGTGTCTGGCGGTATTAGCCGCCGGTTTCTCTGCCTGCAAAAAAATAGAGAGCGAGACGATTAACAACTCGAAGACCATCGTTTACAAGGACGGAACGGTGGTTGAAAAGAACTACAAAGTAACTCCGGGCGAGCCAAAGAAAGAAGAGACCAAACCCGAAGTGAAGGAAGAAACACCGAAACGCTTTTTTGCTTTCCAAGCCAAGCGTCTTCTTCGCAAGCAGCTGCAGAAGCAGAACAAAGAGCGCTATGTAGCCGTTGTTCGTTTGGGTTACTATGAGTGCAACAGTTATGCAGAGCGTCTGAATCTGCTCAAGCTTGCTGCGAACAAGCTGATCAACCTGAAAGTGGATGAGATCATGACGGCCAATGGTCCTACCTATTGGGTGACAGCAAGCCTTACATGGCGTGGATGGCTGCTCAAAGAAGGTCCGGCGAAAGGTTTGTTCCCCGAGGATCTGATCACGGACGAAGAGGCGAAAGCAGCCTTGTTGCCGAGTCTCGATCAGGACGAGTGGGGTGTTCCTACCACGGATGCCATTGTGCCGGAACCGATCAAAGCGGCTATGAAAGCCTTCTACGGCAGTCTGCAGGCCGGCAACAGTTACGACAAGAGCCTGCTGGATGCGAAGATGCAATGCGCTATCTCGCTGTTGGATACCCTGGCTTCGTACGGCGTTAACAAACTGGGTAAGAACCCCTTCACACGTGATGCCGAGTTAACCGAGGCTATGGTGGAGAATCTGAGTGTGCTTCGTATGCCGCGTATGGAAAATGCGTATCTGGTTACCGTCGGAGAAAACAGTTTCCTCTATGTGATTGAGAACTCGGCTGAGGGTGTGACCATCGTGGACCTGGCGTATATCGCTCCGGGTGAACTCTCGAATTTGAACCAGACCGTTTGCTCGCTGGCCGGTAAGTTGACCAAAGAAGAGATCCTCCGTGCACGTGCTGCCAAGCGTCTGCGTGACGAGCAAGAGGCGCGTATGGCCGAAGCAATGGCTGCCAATATGCCGCAGGAGCAAGAAGAGCCCGCTCAACCCGAAGAGGACTTCGAGATGTGCGCAACCTCCGGCAGTCTTAAGATGGTGGAACATGAAGACCCGACCCTCTATGAGCTGGCAAAGAAAGCTGAGCGCTACGAGGATGTACGCCTCCTTGGCGGTGTGATGAAGATCGATTATATCGACGAACTGAAGGTGGTAGGAAACAAGAAGAAAGCCAATGCGAGCGCACAGGTCACCTATCTGATGACCAAGGTGAATGCTGTTGGCCGTATATTCTTGCATCTGACCGAAGGTACGAAGGAAGTGAAGAATGTTCAGTTCCACTATACGAAAGCTGACGGTTGGCAGGTAGGCAAAGGACAACCTGTTCTGCAACCCGAAGAGCCGGCTCCCTGCGTAGAGGCTCCCGCTTTTAACCAACCCGCTGAGGAGGTAGACGACGAACCCTCTGAGGACGAGTTGAGTGCCATCGACTGGAGTGAGTCCCTGAACGCGCTCGAAATGATAGCAGAGTAAGCGACACTCATCCTATACGAAACGATGAGAGGCGGCCTTGCGGTCGCCTCTCTTGGTTTGCTAAGATCAGCCAAACTTGGCTGATGGATGAAGATTACTCCTCTTTTTTGGTTTTCTTAGCAGCGGCTTTCTTGGCCGGCTTCTCTTCTGCGGGCTCCTCTGCTTTAGGCTCTGCCTTGGCAGCCTTAGCGGCCTTGGCAGGCTTAGCCTCTGCTTCGAGGGAAGCCTTCAGTTCTGCGAGAGCGGAGAGATCACCGAGGGTGGTCTTCTCTACCTTCGGCAGGTCGAGAGCGGGTTCTTCAGCCTTAGCGGCTTTCTTAGCTGCCTTCGGAGCTGCCTCTTTGCGCTCCTCCCAAGTGCGGAGGTGCGAAACGAGGATACGCTTAGCGTCACGGTTGAACTCAATCACCTTGAAACTGAGGGTGTCACCTACAGCTACCGGGCTCTTGTCTTCCTTCTGGAGGTGACGGGTCGTGCAGAATGCCTCCACGCCGTCCTCAAGGGATACGACAGCGCCCTTGTCGGTCAGTTCAACAACCTTACCATCAACGATGGTATCTACGCCGAACTTAGCCTCGAGCTCTTCCCACGGGTTCTCCTCGAGTTGTTTGTGACCGAGGGAGAGACGGCGGTTAGCTACGTCGATGTCGAGCACGACAACTTCGATCTGTGCGCCGATCTGGGTGAACTCATTCGGGTGTTTGATCTTCTTGGTCCAGCTGAGGTCGCTGATGTGGATGAGTCCGTCAACGCCTTCCTCGATCTCCACAAAGACACCGAAGTTGGTGAAGTTACGAACCTTAGCCCAGTGGCGAGTACCCACTGCGTACTTGGTCTCCACGTTAGCCCACGGATCAGCCTTGAGTTGCTTGATACCGAGGGACATCTTACGCTCAGCGCGGTCGAGAGTGAGGATGACAGCATCTACCTCGTCGCCGACTTTCAGGAAGTCGTTAGCGGAACGGAGGTGCTGGCTCCAAGACATCTCAGATACGTGAACGAGGCCTTCTACGCCTTCTGCGATCTCCACGAATGCGCCGTAATCAGCCATCACGACAACCTTACCGTGAACCTTGTCACCTACTTTGAGGTTCGGATCAAGTGCATCCCACGGGTGCGGAGTCAACTGCTTGAGACCGAGCGCGATACGTTTCTTCTCCTCATCGAAGTCGAGGATAACCACGTTGATCTTCTGGTCGAGTTGCAGGAGCTCGTGCGGGTCGTTAACGCGTCCCCAGCTGAGGTCGGTGATGTGGATAAGACCATCCACGCCTCCGAGGTCGATGAAGACACCGTAGTTGGTGATGTTCTTAACCGTACCTTCGAGTACCTGACCCTTCTCGAGTTTGCTGACGATCTCAGCCTTTTGAGCCTCGAGTTCAGCCTCGATGAGCGCTTTGTGGGAAACAACGACGTTGCGGAATTCCGGATTGAGTTTAACGATCTTGAACTCCATCGTCTTGCCGACGAGGATGTCATAGTCGCGAACCGGCTTCACGTCGATCTGGCTACCCGGGAGGAAGGCCTCCATACCGAGAACGTCCACGATCATGCCGCCTTTCGAACGCCATTTGATGTAACCGGTAACGATCTCACCTGCGTTGTAAGCCTCGTTAACGCGGTCCCAAGCGCGAGCGGTGCGTGCCTCATTGTG
>JAFVHA010000008.1 GCA_017478035.1 Paludibacteraceae bacterium
CCCTCGTTAATTATATAAATGGATTTGTTGTACTTCTAACGTTATACTTGGCGCCGGAACTCCGTGGGTGAGATATTGTAAACTCTCTTGAACGCCGTGGAGAAAGTGTTGGCATTCTCGAAGCCGCACTTCAAAGACACTTCCAGGACAGACATTTCCGGTTGCTGAATCAATAGTTTGCGAGACTGCTCTAATTGGATAAAAAGCAGATACTGCTTGGTCGAGATGCCTGTCATATCCATCACTTTGCGGTTCAGCGTTTTGGATGTCATATACAGTTTTTCCGCTATCTTCTCGACCGTGACAGTTTCGTCCTTCATCATCTCGACTGTAGCATCCATGATATTTTCCAGGAACCGTCGTTCGGTTGTAGAGAGCTTTTTGTCCGGTTTGACTTCCGGCATCTCTACGGAAACATTCTTTGGCTCCTGTGTCTTAAATCGGTTGATTTCGTCCATTAGTGCATTAAGTTGGTCTTCTACTACTTTACGGCGTTTACGGTACACCCTCGAAAGGATCACAGCCACTACCGCGATAAGTACGGCTACGATGATGGCGATACATCCAAAAATCTTGTCCCTTTGCTTGAGCCGAGAGTTCTCAACGGCAAACTCGCCTACTTGGAACTCGGCATTGAACCGTGCTATCTGCTCCGCCGTTGCGCGGCTATAGAGTGAGTCTTTCAAAACATGGTAGCGCTCCATATGCAATCGCGCTTCCTCGGGGTTTTTCTTGAAAAGGATCTCATATACCTCGCGTTGCGCGTACGCTTCATTATCAAGGTTACCGATCTTTTGGCAAATCTCGATGGCTTCGTACAGCTGTTTCAGCGCTTCGTCGGAGCGTCCTAATCCGTATAGGGCGATGCCCATTTTATTGAGGGTGATAGCCAAGGATAGCTGGTCGCCCGATTTGCGGAAGAAAGGAATGACTTCCTTCAAGATGGTCTGAGCTTCCTCGAAGCGCTTGAGTCCGTTGAGGATAGTGGCTTTCTGCGACAGCCGTACCATCATCTTATGGGTGTTTCCGGTAGTAGCCTCTATGAGGCAGGCACTATCGGCGTAGCAGAGCGCTTTCTCATCCTCCCGCAAGGTGTACTCAATCTCGCTTGCCATGCCATAGACGACAGCGAGACGCACAGGATTACCGGCTTGTTTGGCGTACTCGATGGCACGGAGCGCATATTTCATTCCTTCTGCAGGATTTCCCGCCGCCATCAGTGTGCCGGCAATCGTGTTGAGCGACGAGCAGATACGTTCCGGGTCTCCACCCTCGACATCCAGTTCGTAGCATTGATGCATGTATTTGAGCGCCTCTTCGTACTTGGACTGCCTCATCTCCACCAAGCCGAGCATGGCAAGATTATCGGAATAGGAGACCTTGTCGGCATGCTTCATCAGTTCCAAAGAGCGCAGCAGGTTTTGCTCCGCGAGCGGATATTCCTGGGTAGCATAGTACCACTCTCCCGCCCAATACCACACCAACGCTTTGACCGTGTCCAAGGGAGGGGTGGGGGTGTTCCGGTACATACGGGGCTCATCGGTGAAGTCGTTCTCATACAGATAGGCGAAAAAAGCATCGGCATGCTCCATCGACGGCTTCCGGTCGAAGATTCCCAGCAAAGAATCGACAGGATTGGCCGAGACACTCATACTCAGCATGACAAATCCTATACAGATAACTGTGCGTAAAAAATACTTCATTTTTTCATTTACTATTTGAAAAACGCTGCAAAGGTACGAAAAAAAATCCAATCCCATAATGAATAATAAGACAAAAAACTCAAAAAAAGGACAAAATACACTAAAAAAGCCGCTTTTCTGATATAAATGGACATTTTTTACATCCGAATCCCCCTATTTAGACAAAAAAAGAACGCGCATGTACGCGCGTTCCTTAATCAAAAAATGTTCTTTATTTCTTTTTGTTCGGCAGTTCAAGCCCGTATCCTTTGCGTTTGTCTTCGATTTTCAGCGCGAGGCTCAGTAAGAAAGCGAGTACGCCGAAGGAGGCAAAGACAATCATCGGGACGAGGTATCCGTCCGTAGCTACACGCAGTTTGCCGATAAGCAGCGGTACCAGACAAAGCCCGATATTCTGCACCCAGAAAATGAGGCAATACGCCGAGCCGAGCACTTTCTCATCGATGATCTTCGGCACGGACGGCCACATCGAAGCCGGCACGAGCGAGAAGCTGACGCCGAGGATGAGGATAGTGACGAGCGCGAGCGTCTTGCTCGGATAAGCGGGCAGCACGAAAGCGAACACACTATGGCACGCAATCATGATCACCGCGCCGAGAAGCATCATCGAAGCACCTTTACCTTTATAGTCGATGAAGGCACCGAGGAAAGGCGTGAGTACCATCGCGAGTATCGGGAACCACTTGAACAGACCGGCCGCCTCCGCATTGCTGATAGAGAGCGTCTCTTCCAGGAAATTGGTAGCGAAACGCTGGAAGGGGAAGATTGCCGAATAATAGAGCACGCAGAGGAGGGCTACTATCCAGAACATCTTCGATTTGAAAATCTGTACGAGGTCGGATACATGGAACTCGTCCTCCGGATCTTTCTCCGCCGTCGCTTCACCGATAGCTACGAGCTGGTTGTCGAAGGTCTTGTCCATGATGGTGAAGACAAAGAAATTGATGAGGCCGATCACCAACAGCAGGGACGCAAAGAGCAACGGAGCGGTAATCGAGTTAACGCCGTTGACAGCCCAATGCTCGCTGAACATCGGCGACAGCCACATGGCGGCAAACACGCCGAGACGTGCGATCGCCATCTCCAGCCCCATCGCCAGCGCCATCTCTTTGCCTTTGAACCACTTGGCGAGGATCTTGCTGACGGTAGTACCCGCCATCTCGCATCCACAGCCGAAAATCATGAATCCGAACATCGCCAGCTTGGCGCTACCGGGCATCGCGGGCCACCATGCGTTGAGCCATTCCACCGTATTGGCCTCTTCCCATGAGATACCCCAGTATTTGATGGCGGCGCCGATGACCATGAGGCTTGCCGAGAGAAGTCCGGTGAACCGGACACCCATCTTATCGAGGATGATACCGGCGAGGATGAGGAAACCGAACACATTCAACAGGTACTCACCTGCTGCGTAGGTTCCGAAAACACCCTGGTCCCAACCGATGGTGTCGTTGAGCAGCGAAGCCAGCGGAGAGAGGATGTCCACAAACATATATGCGAAAAACATCATCGAAGCCACGAGGACCAATACCGCCCATCGTGCGACCAGACTGTCACGCAGAGTCTTTTGGATTTTTTCTACCATAAAGTCATTTACAATTTGTTCATTTACCATTTAATCATTTATTAGGTCATTGGGCGATTTGGTCAATTGACGATTGGACCATTTGTTCTTCTTTTTCAACCATTCCGCTTTCTTTTTCTCATACTCGGCGTAATGGTTTTCCAGATATCCGTCTTCCATTATTTAATACCTAATTCTTTCTTAACAGCGGGAGTGGCGTCGATAGCGTCATCGCCGATATGAACCATCGCTGCGGAATCAAAGATATAGGTGTATTTCTCGCGCTCGCCAACCGCCTTGATGGCTTTCGACATACGCTCGTGGATAGGCGCTAACAGTTCCTGCTGTTTCTTCTGGATGTCCTGCTCGGCAGTCTGGTAGAAAAGCTGGATGCGCTGGTTCATCTCCTGCAACTCCTGTTGACGGATCTGCTTTACGGCGTCAGCCATAGTGGCTTCCTGTGCCTGATAATCTTGCATTTTCTTCTGGATCTCTTCGTTCATCGAAGCCAGTTGTGCTTCGTACTGACCCTGGATAGTGTCCATTTTTAACTTCACTTGACTTACTTCGGGCATCTGGGAGAACAGTTCCTGCGTGTTGATGTGACCGAATTTCTGTGCGCTGAGAGCCATCGGGGCAATCAGCAAAAGGGAAATAATAAGCTTTTTCATTTCAAATTTATGATTTATGATTTATGATTTTTTTTCTATTTCGCGCCAAGTTTATGCAGAACCTGGTCGGAGACGTCGAGTTTGGAGGACATGTAGATGAGCGCCGGGTCCGCCGAACGGTCTTTGACCACGACGATGCGCTTCTCGTTAGCCACATCCTGAATGGCGTTATATACCTCGTCCTGGATAGGTTTGATGAGTGCTTCGCGTTTCTTGTACAACTCGCCTTCCTGACCGAAATACTTGCGCTTGAGTTCCAGTACCTCCTGCTCTTTCTTCACGATCTCCTGTTCGCGCTCCGCACGCATGTTCTCGCTCAGGAAAATCTGCTCCGTCTGATAGTTCGTCGCCATGACGCGTGCTTCCTGCTGGGCGGCATCAATCTCTTTCTGCCAGCGTTTGGACAGCATGGACAGCTGTTCGTTCGCCTGCTCGTATTGGGGCAGGTTTTTCAGGATGTACTGCATGTCGATATAGGCTATCGGTTGGTCTTTTGCAAAAGTCGTGCCACAAATCAAAATGCCCATCAAAATCATTCGCATTTTGATATTTAAGATTTTAAATTTTTGATTTGACATTGTATTTTTTTACTTTAAACTTTCAACTTTCAACTTTCAACTTTATAGGTCTTGTCCGAGGACAAAATGGAACTGGCTTCCGCTATACTGCTTGCTGCCGTTGATCTGGTCGAATCCCCAACCCCAGTCCACACCGAGCAGACCGAACATCGGCAGGAAGATACGTACTCCGACGCCCGCCGAACGCTTGAGGTCGAAGGGGTTGTAATACGTGATATCCGAGAAACAGTTACCCGCCTCCAGGAAGCCGAGTACCCATATCGTGGCGTTCTGCTCCAAGGTAATCGGATAGCGCAGCTCCATCGTGAATTTATTATAGAGGTAACCCAAGTTACGTCCGTTGTTGATGTCATACGGCGTGAGTGAACCGGATGAGTAACCGCGCAGCGCCACATATTCGGTCGAGTAGCCGGATGAGTAACCTGCCATTCCGTCTCCACCCATCGAATAGGTCTCGAACGGCGATTTGGCATATTGGTTGAAATGGCCGAGATAACCGAATTCGGCACGCGTCATCAGGACCAGTTTGCCGTCCCGGGTAAGCGGCGTGAAGACCTTACCCGACAGTTTCCATTTGTGATATTCAATCAGGTGATACCTCTCCGAAGCCGGCAATTCGGCATAGTTCTTTCCGCTCATCAGCGACCAAGGCGGCGTGATCTTCAGTCCGATGATGAACTGACTGCCTCGGCGGGTGTAGATCGGGTTGTCGATGGACGAACGGGATAGTTGTAAGTTCAACGCCAGGTTATGCGCCATACCGTTGGTAATCAGCAAGTAAGGCCAGTCTTTCATCCAGAAGAGCGTGTAACCCAACTCGACGTAGAAACTGAAATAATCATCCGGCCAGCGTAGACGTTTACCGTAACCGATAGCGGCACCGAACTGGCGAATGAACTTATCCTTATCGGCCTCGGCTTCCGCTAACTGCTGGTAGTAATTCGAGTTGCCGGAGTAGTAATAATAATTCGAATAGGTGTTATACAGGTTCTGGTAGGCCTTCTGATAACGGCTGGACCAACCGGTCTGGTTATAGAAGAAGAAACTGGCACTAAGTTGGTTCGGCCGTTTGCCGCCTAACCAGGGCTCGAGGAACGACAGCGAGACGGAGGTGGAGTAGATACCGTTCGTACGGAGGTTCACGGCGAAAGTCTGACCCTCTCCTTGCGGCACGATGCGGTAGGCTTTCTTGTTGAAGAGGTTCTGGATGGCGAAGTTGGTGAACTTGAATCCGATCGAACCGGTGATACCCGTGGCACCCCAACCCAGCGAGAACTCTACCTGGTCGCTGGACTTGGTCTCCAACTGGTAAGTGATATCGACTGTTCCGTCTTCGGGGTTAGGCTGGATATCCGGTACGAGTTTCTCCTGGTCGAAATGGCCCATCTGCGCCAACTCACGCAGCGAACGCATGATATCCGACTGCGAATACAGTTGTCCGGGTTTCGTATATAATTCGCGGCGCACGACATGCTCATACACACGCGTGTTACCGACAATATTGATCTCGTTAATCGTGGCGGGCTTGCCTTCGTATATACGCATCTCGAAATCAATCGAGTCGTTCTCCACGTTCACCTCCACCGGTTCGACGTTGAAGAACAGATATCCCCGGTCGGTGTACAGTTTGCTGACGGCATCGTCATCCGTCTGCAAGCGTTCGTTGAGTGTCTTGAGGTTATAGACATCGCCCGGTTTGACACCCAAAGTGGCGTCCAACAACTCGTACGGATACAAGGTGTTTCCGACCCACTTGACGGAGCGGACATAATATTTGTCACCCTCACTGACAGTGATATACACGTCCACGCGGTCCGGGTTCTCGGGGTTCGGAACGACGCTGTCGGCTACGATATATGCATCGCGGTAGCCGTGCTCGTTGTATTTCTCGATCACCGCCTGTTTGTCTTTCTCGTACTCCGAGGTGACGAATTTCTTTGTTCTGAAGAGGTTGACGATATCGTTGTCGTTGGTCTTCTTCATCGCCTTGTTGATCTGGCGGTCGGTGAGCGCGTGGTTGCCGGTGATGTAGATTTTACCCACTTTCGTCTTCACTTTCTTATCCACCGCCACGAGGACTCGTACATAGCCCGGATGGTCCGGATCGGGCTGCTGTACGATATGTACTTCCGCATTATGGAAACCTTTCTCCGCGAAATATTTCTTGATGACCGTCTGGGCGTGGTCCTCCACGTTCGGCGTCATCTGGCTGCCTTGACGGATACCCGATTTGATCTCCAGGTCTTCGCGTTCGCTTTTCTTGAGGCCCTCGAAACGCACTTCGCTGATACGGGGACGCTGCTCCAACTCGATGATGAGCCAGATCTTCGTGCCCTCTATCTTTTTCGCTTTGATCTTCACATTGGAGAAAAGGCCCTGTTTCCAGAAGCGCTTGAGCGCTTTGGTGATCTGTGCACCCGGCACTTCGATCTTGTCGCCTACCGCCAGGCCGGAGAACCCGATGAGCACGAAGTCCTCATAGCTGTCAGCGCCTTGCACCTCGATGCCGGCAATCTCGTATGTCTTTCGCGTAAGTCCGTACTCAATCTGCGGCGCCTTTTCCTGTGCTACGACGGATTGCGGAACACTGTCTTGTTCCACCGCTATACTGTCGCTTTGGGCCCATAGCGACACGCTCAGCAAAGATGCGAATAGTATGTTAATGAATCTGTTCACTCGTTTTTCCAAATCTGCGTTCTCGTTTCTGATAATCTACAATCGCCTTGTAGAACTCCTCTTCGGTAAACTCCGGCCATAGGCAGTCGGAGAAATATAACTCGCTGTACGCCAGTTGCCACAACAGGAAATTGCTTATCCTGTATTCGCCGCTGGTACGTATCAGCAGGTCGGGATCCGGCATCTGGTCGGTGGTCATGAGCGAGCTGACCAACTGTTCGTTCACGTCCTCTGCCCGCAACTCACCGTTCTGCGCGCGGCGAACAGCCTTGCGCACGGCTTCGGTAATCTCCCAGCGCGACGAGTAACTGAGTGCCAAGACCATCGTCAGACCGGTGTTATGACTTGTCTGCTCAATGCAACCGAGGAACTTGCGCTTGGCGCCTTCCGGCAAGCGGTCGATATCGCCTATCGTCTGCAGACGAACGTTATTCTCCATCAGCGTCGGAGTCTCTTTGGCAATCGTATCGACGAGCAGCGTCATCAGAGCGTCCACTTCCTCTTTCGGCCTGTTCCAGTTCTCGGTGGAGAAAGTGTATAACGTCAGGTACTCCACGCCCAGACGGGTGGCAGCTACGGTGATATTATGTACGGTCTCTACGCCTTGGCGATGACCGAACATACGCGCCAAGCCTTGTTTCTTCGCCCACCGGCCGTTGCCGTCCATGATGATGGCAATATGCCGCGGCAAGCGTGCTTTGTCTATTTGTTCTTTATAATCCATGTTCAAAAAATGTAACTCTTAATAGCCGTCATCGGTGTTGCATATGCGGCATTCTCTCTTCGCCTTTGCGAACTCAAACACCAGACCGACCGTCAGCATGCCTGTTACGTCGCAGTTCATCCAGTTCCAGCCGTTGAGCTGGTGTTTGTTATCCAGCTCGTCCCGGCCTTCGAGGTTGTCGGTCATGTATATATTATGCTGCCATGTGATATTCAAACCCACCCGCTCGTGGAATTTCCATTTGAAACCCAGTCCAAGCGGCACATAAGCGTACGCGTTGGTCTTGGCACTTCCGATACCTCCGCCTCCGGCACCGATACCGATGAAGATGTACGGCGTATAGGGACGAATACGCTTGTCGAACTTGTTGGCCGTGCCGAAACGGAAGAAGTTAAACTCCGCCATCACATCCACGTTCACCAGTTGGCTCTGCCATTTGGAGTCCAGTTTCTCCCCGCGAATGGTATAGTTATTACCGGTGATCCGTTGACCCGAGGCTTTGACCTGCAAGGCCCAGCGCTTGGTGAACTTATACCGGAAATGGGCGCCGTACGCCTCACGCGGATTCAGGAAGATATGAGGCGTGGCGTCACCCACGTAGTAGCCGCAACCTCCTTGCAAACCCAGTTCGCATAAGAAAGGCTGCGCTTGACCCCACATCGTGCTGCTAAGCGCAGCGAACAATACTATGTATAAGAACTTCTTCAAGTCCAATTTTTAATTTTTAATTCTTAATTAACAACCGGAATGCGTCCGTCACTTTCCGTACGGGAACGACTTCGATGGTAAACCGTCCGGTTTCTGTCTTCTGGTCCGCAGGGATGAGTATTCTACGGAATCCGAGTTTCTGCGCCTCGGCGATACGCTGCTCGATACGGTTCACGGGACGAATCTCTCCAGCCAGTCCCACTTCGCCGCAGAGACAGGTACCGGCATCCAACGCGATATCCATGTTACTGCTCAGTACGGCGGCCAGTACCGCCAAGTCGATGGCCGGGTCTTGTACCCGCAATCCGCCGGCGATATTCAGGAACACATCTTTCTGCAGCAGTTTGAAGCCTACGCGTTTCTCTAATACGGCGAGCAACATGTTCAGCCGTCTTCCGTCAAAACCGGTCGAGGAACGTTGCGGCGTTCCGTACGCGGCACTTGACACCAATGCCTGCACTTCTATCAGGAACGGCCGTACGCCTTCCACCGCTGCGGCTATAGCGATGCCGGAGAGTCCTTCACGGGCAGTGGAGAGCAGCAGTTCCGACGGGTTCGTCACCTCGCGCAGACCGTCCTGCCGCATTTCGTAGATACCGAGTTCGGAGGTCGAACCGAAACGGTTCTTCTGCGCACGCAGGATGCGGTACATATACTGCTGGTCGCCTTCGAACTGCAGCACCGTGTCCACAATATGTTCCAGCACTTTCGGACCCGCCAACGAGCCTTCTTTGTTGATGTGCCCGATGATGATGAACGGGATATTACGGGTCTTGGCGAACTCCATGATACGTGCCGCACATTCGCGGACCTGACTGATGCTGCCGATAGTCGCGTCCACCGCTTCGGTGCCGATGGTCTGGATGGAGTCGATCACCACCACTTCGGGTTCGATATCTTTGACTTGCTCCAGGATGCGTTCCAACGATGTCTCGCTGGATATATAGAGGTTCTCCGCGTTGCCGGCGAGCCGCTCGGCGCGCAGTTTCAACTGCCGTACGCTCTCTTCGCCGGAGGCGTAGAACGTCTTGCGTTCACCTAACTGCATGAGTACTTGCAGGGCCAGAGTCGATTTGCCGATACCCGGTTCACCGCCTAACAGGACCAGACTGCCCGGTACCAGTCCGCCGCCTAACACGCGGTTCAGCTCTCCGTTGTGCATGTCAATCCGGATCTCTTCGGAAGCCACCACGTCTTGGAGACGTTTTGGCTGACCGGCTTCGCCTGACAGACCGCGTGTGCTGACAGACCGCTGCGCTGTTAGACCGCTTCGCTGAATGACTTCCTCTTCATACGTTCCCCATTCGCCGCAGACCGGACAACGACCCAACATCTGCGGGGCTTTCGCTCCGCAGGAACTGCATACATATTGGATGGAAGGCTTCGCCATTAAAATCACAAATCAAAAATCACAAATCAAAAATCAAATTCTCTTCGGCCAAAACGGTGTTCTCGAAGATAGGCTGCGCTTCTTGCAGGAAGTGATTATGGTCTTCGACCCGGGCGGAGTAGTGACCGAGAATCAGTTTGCCGACCTTCGCTTTTTGTGCAATAGTTGCTGCTTCGGCTGCTGTGGAGTGCTTCACTTCCTTGCTCCGCTTTCCGTGAATCTGCAGGAAAGTGGACTCGTGATAAAGCGTATCCACGCCTTCGATAATCGGCACAATCTTCTCGCTGTACTGGGTGTCCGAACAATAGGCATAACGCTTGCGCGTCTCGTAATCGAACGAACCGTCTTCTTTCTTCACGCGGTGCGTCTCCTTGAAGAGAAAACCGCAGGTCGGAACGCCGTGTTTGAGCGGAATAGTCTCCACGCTCACCGTCCTGTCCTCAAAGATAACAGCGTGTTTGCGGGGATTGATAGGATGGAAGATGATCTCATACAACCGGTCGTTAGCATGATAATCCAACAGCGGTTGCAGCAGTTTCTGCAGGTCCGGCTGGGCGTAGATATGCATCGGTTGTGTCCGTTTGAGCATGCCCAGCGTTGTGAGCAGGCCGATCAGACCGAAACAATGATCGCCGTGAAGATGGGAGATGAAGATATTATACAGTCTGGAGGTATGAATCCCCAGTTTCTGCATGGTCAGTACCACT
Organism: Paludibacteraceae bacterium; assembly: GCA_017478035.1. GTDB lineage: Bacteria > Bacteroidota > Bacteroidia > Bacteroidales > Paludibacteraceae > Colicola. The sequence goes on from JAFVHA010000008.1 coordinate 10,722, forward strand.
CCTTCGCCGCAATCGACGAGGAAGGACTTGTCGCATATCTCCACCAACTGCCCCGAAGGGGAAGTTGTCTTCGTCGGTTTCGCACTCCCGCAACCCAATATGGTAAGTTGGCCTTTAGCCATTGGCTCTTAGCTATTAGCTTTTTACAGTATCTAATTTCTCAAGAACTCGTTTACCAAGTCCACTCTTCCGCTCGATATGCTCGAGAACGGCTTTGACGAACGAGTTGGACTCAAACGAGCCGCGTACCTCTTCGAAGTCCGCTTCCGCCTGTTCGCGGTCACCATCCACACCGAAACCGGTCTGGCTGTTGAGGTCAAACTCCTTGCGGGCGTCGTTATAAACCATCTTGTCGAGACTGACAACGGCTTTCTGCCATTCGGTAACGGTTTGGCGGATCTGTGCCAGCGTCACTTTATCGACGCTGCAACCCCATACCTGTTCCAGTTTGTTCAGCGCCCAGGTCCATTCGTACGAATAGTAGTTCGCGTGCATCTTGATAAGACGCTCCTGAATGGCCTCTAAGGTCAGGTGACCCTGCTCGATCTCATTGAGCATCTTCGTCACTTCGCCTCTCGGCGCAATCAGGCCGGCCATATCTACCCAGTCGCCCAAACCGGCTTCGCTGTCCGGACGCAAGGCGGCACGCAGTTCATCCATCGTGTGCCATTCTTTCTGCTCCAAACGGCTGATAAGACTGTTGCCCAAGAATTTCTGAATACCTATCGTATAGAGTTCGATACCGTGCATCAGGGACGAATTGCGGATCTTACAGTTCCTGTAACCATATACCTCGGTGTTCTCGCCACCGAGTGCTTGTAACTCCTTCAGCACTTCCCGGCCGCGCCACATCTTCTGAACGGTGTAGGGACTAAGCAGGTTGAAATTGATCTGGTCTAACTTATGCGGGTCTTTGCGGTTGTCACGCTTCGGCCATTTCTGCGCGTCACGGATCGTACCTACGGTACGCAGGTTAGCGCCCGGTACGAGGTAACTCTCCGACTGGTTCTCTATCAGATAGGAGAACGGCAGATCGCTCGTGTCCGCATGATGCGTATGGCGACCCATCACCAGACTGAAAGCGCCTACCTTGCTCGGCCACAAGAGGTAACTGTCGCTCGTCGTCTTCGCGCCGCGTTCCGCTACACCCTGATGAATAGGACCGAGTTTGTACATGTGGTTCGACTGGTTACTGCCCGAACCGGCGTTCAGGAACGAGAACATACCGGCGATGAGTAAGGTCGATTTATGATGGGTCACGGTGTACGGACCTGCGAAAATAGCACACGCCTCGCCGTGCATTCCCTGGCAGTTACTGAAGAACAGACTCTCGCCTGCCGAATAATGTTTGTCGAAAATACAACCCTGGCCTACGAAACACTTGTCCACCAAGGTCGAGTCGCCGATCTCCACACCCGACGAGATGATGAAATCCGCACATTTGACACCGCTGCCCAGACGAACCGGCGCCGCCTCGTTCGAGTTGACCGAACCGTTCTTCAGACGACTCACACCGATCAGTTCGGCATAGTCGCCGATACGCACGTTCTTGATGGAACCGCAGTTGAGAATACGCACGTGGTCGCCTATATAACCGTGGTCGGAAGCTTGCGCTTCGGCGTATTCGTCTATCTGACGCTCCAACTCATGGATCATCTTCGGACGGTGACGGTACAGCGTGAGGATATAGGCCAGGCTGGCACTCAGCTCATTGAAAATAGGGATCTCACGACCGCCGCCTTCGTTCATCACCGGCACGCGTACACCGTTGCCGAACGTGGTCTTGCCGTCCACGAGGATAGCATTCACGTTCTCGATACAGGTGTTGTTGCCGATGGTGTAGTTGGCAATGTAGTTATGGATATTGTACAAATGCGCATCGTTGCCCACCTCGCAGTTATGCAGCATGGTGTTGTAGATGCCTGTATGTACTTTGATGCCGCCCGGCAACTCGATCTCCTTGCCGAAAACGCCTAATCTGTTATGTCCGGAGAAATTGGAATGACGCACGTAACGGGCATCAAAGGCTTCGGCTACCTCGATCTCTTTCCAATCGGTAGCCTTGCAGCCTTGTGCCTGCAGTTGCTCAATCTCCGCGGTGGTTAATTTGCGATACATAAAAAGTCTGTGTTCTGTCAGCGAAGCGGTCTATACTCTGTCAGACCGCAGGTTGGTCGTTAATCATTCAGCAGCATCGGCATCAGCAGCATCAGCACGTCTTCGTTCTCCTCGTTCTCTGCCGGAAGGATCAGACCTGCGCGTGCCGGGTCAGCGAGTTTCAGTTGTACATCCGCGCTCTCAATCGAACTGAGCAGATCAATCAGGAACGGAGCCTTGAAACCGATTGCCATCGGCGTGCCGTTGTAATCGCAACTGATGGTCTCTTCTGCGCTCGTCGAGAAATCGATGTCCTGTGCCGAGATCTTGATCTGGTTCTCGCTCAACGCCAGACGCAGTTGGGCGGTACCGTTGTTGGCGAAAACAGCCACGCGCTTGCAGGCGTTGATAATCGTCTGACGGTCCACCGTCACGATATTCTGGTTGGACTGGGGGATAACGGCGTTGTAGTTCGGGAAACGGCCCTCAATCTGGCGGCAAACGATAATCGTGCTGCCGAACTCGAAACGGGCGTTCTTGGCACCGAAAGTAACCTTCACTTCGCTCTCCTCTTTTGCCAGCAGGTTTTTGAGCAGACTTGCCGGTTTCTTCGGAAGGATGAAACTGGCGGCTGAACCGGCCTGAACACCGGTGTTCGTGTAACGGACCAGACGGTGGGCGTCGGTAGCTACCATCGTCACTTTGTCCTCTGCGATATCGAAGAAAATACCGTTCATCACGGGACGCAGGTCGTCGTCTGCGGTGCAGAAAATAGTCTTCTCAATCGCACTCTGCAGCACATTCGCCGGCAAAGCAATCTGACGGGCATCAGCCTCTGCACCCGGCATCTCCGGATACTCGTTGCCGTTAACGCCTACGAAAGAGTAGGTTCCGTTCTGGCTGACCATACTTACGGCGAAATTGTTCTCATCGATAGTGAAAGCCAAGGGTTGCTCACTGAACTCTTTGAGAGTCTCCAACAGCAGTTTGGCTGCCGAAGCCACCTTACCGCTGCCTTCTACGCCGTCCACCTCCACACTCGTGCGGATGGTCGTCTCACCGTCGGAAGCGGTCAGTCTCAATTCATTACCTGTCAGATCAAAAAGCACGTCGTCCAGAATAGGGAGGGCGTTCTTGTTGTTAATCACGCGGCTTACTGCCTGTAATTGCGAAAAGAGTTTTGAACTCGAAACATTGAATTTCATATACGTATATTTTTAGTTTTTTGTGTTCGTGTTTGTGTCCTTTATTACGTGTGTTGCGCGTATGTATATGTACGCACACAACATTTTAGCGTGCAAAGGTACTGCTTTTTTTTGACATACGCAAATATTATGCCAATTATTTTACAAAAAATACATTTTTGGGGCGATAAATTTGGAAATATGAAAAAAAAGTTGTATCTTTGCAGAAAATTTTTGAAGGCACTCCTAAGAAGTTAGGAAGTTGTGCAGATATTAGGAAAAAAGAGTGCTGAGAGAATAAGGATGTTGGATGGAGCAACCGTTGAGGACCCATTCAGCATCCTTTCAGCATCCATTCAGCACCCATTGGAGGTGGCTGGCAGTTAGCAGGTAAGTCTGATGCGTCTTCGATAGAATCTTAAGGATGAAGGGATGAGATAATATATCTGCAAAGGAGCGAAACGATTTCTAAATTATATTTTGTGCGCAAAAAACAAAGAGAAGCGGCGACATCTCTGCCGCCGCTTCCGTTTGTTTCTTTCAAGGCAAATATTATTTGCCGCCTAATCTATCCGCCAATCTTGGCGCGATTCCTTTCTTCTCGTTATTATATAATCCTCTATAAGACAGATTATGTTAGCAGGTTATAACTTTGTTGGATATATTGTAACTCCATCATCTCTTATGATAACTTTATAATCATAGTTAGGATTAAATCTATAACCTTTATTAGAATATTCAGCCGCTACTTTAATGTAGTACTTATTTTCGGAAGAAATTTCGTGTAATTCAACTTTTAAATCCACTGGATATTTAAATTCAGATATCTTTGTTGAAATGGACTTTCCAGCCCACAACGTATAATCATCACCACTGTTTGTCTTTATACTTACACCATCAATATAAATAATGGCACAATAATCTTTTGTTGTGTTAGTGTGTATAACATTACAATAAGATCTCTCATCAGTACCTTTTTCTATATCATGAGAAGGAGTGTTTTGCTCGCATGAAGACATAGTCAATAATAACAGGAGTGTTACAATTGATAACAAGAATTCATTAGTTTCCTTTCTCATTTTTTTTGTTGGCAGTTATATCCCATTGCCTCATCGGTTTTAATTGATTATTGTTAAATAAATTGCACACAAAAAACGTGAGCCAACTACTATTGGTTTATTCGGGTCTCGACTCCCTTTCGTATCCAATATATGCAGAAAGCCCACGCATTTGCGTGAGCGTTTCGCTATATTCTCGGAATACGAAAATTCAAATTGTCGAGAAATGAATAAATCCTCAAATAAAGCAAACGCTTATTTTATATATGTAGCGCACATTTGCGCTTGTCCTTCTGTTTTACGTCGGTAAGCGACGGCTCCTGGTTGTTCAAACCTTTGCGGCTGCAAAGGTCTGCTTTTTTATGAAATATGCA
>JAFVHA010000112.1 GCA_017478035.1 Paludibacteraceae bacterium
AAACCGGCAGCCAAACCACCGCCTTTGCTATTCTGCACCAAAACAAGGAGCGTAATGAGCACTGCGGCAATAACGATTAAGATAGTTAAAAATACGTACATAGTTATTTAATTTATGATTTCTAATTTCAAATTTGTGATTTTTCCAAAATCGGCTGCAAAGGTACAACAAAATTCGCATATATGCAAATAATTCGTTAAAAAACTACCATTTTGCTACCGTGTCGTTGTAAATATTATCTGCAATCTCTTTAATAATAATACTGCATAGTTCGTCTTGAACGTCGCTCAGCATCTGGCTGGCATCAAAAGTCTGGTAGGCCGAATACTCCTTTTCGAACGAGTCTTCCGGGTTCACATTATTCGTGAAATGTACTTTGACGCGGATGGTCAGTTTGCTCTCCGAAGCGTAGCTGTCCACCGAGATAGCACCTTGCGAGAGATCATATCCGACAATGGATCCTTCCAGTTCCAGGTCTCCTCCTTTGCGCAGAATCTGCAAGCGTGTCTGGCGCTGGAACAGGTCGCGGATAGATTCCGTCAGGTTGTTCGACAGCGTAGGGTTCACCATCGGTGCGTTATTCGGAAAATCCGAAATGGAGATAGAGTGGGTGGTCTGATAGTTGATATTGGCGCCGTTGAGTTTGAAACTGATGCTGCAACTGCTGGATAGCAGCAAGACCGCTATCACTGTCAGACCGGCGATAAATCGCCTGTTAGACCGCCGCGCTGACAGACCGTTCTTCGAACTGACAGACCTGTTACCTTTCACCTTTAACCTTTCACCTTTATAACCCATATTCTTTTATTTTGCGATACAATGTCCTTTCGGATAGTCCTACTTTCTGCGCCGCCACTTTGCGGTTGCCTCCGGATAACTCCAGCGCTTTGATGATACGTTCCCGCTCACCGTCTTCTACACGCAGGCTGCTTTCGATATCTTCCGCTTCGATCGGTTTGCGGGCCGTGGTTTCGGAAGGCGTGATAGTGATAGTGGGAGGCGTTATCTCGTGCTCATGCGGTCGTACCGACTCGTGCTCTCCGCTCATGAGCAGCCCTTTTAATTCCTCCAGATCTTTCTTGTTCTGCATCACCATGTTATACAGGATGCCGATCTCATGCGAGTAGTCTTTGCCGCTTTCCCGAGTCGGCGTACGGAGGACAATCTCCTGACGGTTCTCTTCTTTCGGCAGGTATTTGCGGAGCGTTTCGGCATTGATCTGATGGTCCATTTCAATGACCGCAATCTGCTCGGCCAGGTTCTTGAGCTGTCGTATGTTTCCGCGCCAATAGGAGTTTTGCAGCAGCATAGTCGCCTCTTCGTTCAGCGAGAGCGGCGGCATCTGGTATCTGTTGCAAAAATCCACCGCGAACTTACGGAAAAGCAGCGGGATGTCTTCCTTGCGCTCACGCAGAGCCGGAACGCGAATCTCTACTGTGTTGAGACGATAGTACAGGTCTTCGCGGAAACGTCCGTCTTCGATGGCCTGCCTCATATTGAGGTTCGTCGCAGCCACCACGCGCACATTCGTCTTGCGCACTTGCGCGGAACCCATACGCAGGTATTCGCCGGTTTCCAAAACGCGCAGCAAGCGCACTTGGGTTTGAAGCGGCAGTTCGCCTACTTCGTCCAGAAACAACGTTCCTCCGTCTGCAATCTCGAAGTATCCTTTGTGCTCGTTCTTCGCGTCCGTAAACGCTCCTTTCTCATGTCCGAACAGTTCGCTGTCAATCGTGCCTTCCGGAATTGCACCGCAGTTCACGGCGAAATAGGCACCGTGCTTGCGAGCCGAGAAAGCATGGATGATCTTCGGAAAATGCTCCTTACCTACGCCGGACTCTCCGGTGATGAGCACGCTCAAATCGGTGCGCGCTACCTGCACCGCAATCTCGATATCACGATTCAAAAGCGGACTTTGGCCGATGATGCCAAAACGCTGCTTGATGGCTAATAATTCCTGTTGTGTCATAACAAACACCATAAAACGTCATGCAAAGGTACAAAAAAAAGTTGAAAGTTGAAAGTTGAAAGTTGGTCATTTTTATTCAAAAAAGGCACTTTTTTGCGAATAAAGTGCTCACGCGCTTGCGTATATGAAAAAAAAGTTGTACTTTTGCACGCTTATTTTGAAATTTTTGGAACAATTATGCATAAAACAATTCAACATCTACTGGTATTATGCCTTATGGCGGTAGCCGGAGTCAGCTGTGTAACGCAGAAACAAATGACGTACCTTTCGAACGCTCAGCCGGATTCTGCGGATTCTATTAACGCTGTTTTCAAATCTCAGTCCGAGATAGTAATCCGTTCGGGTGACGCGTTGAATATCTTCGTTTCGGCCTTGGATCAGGAAGCCGTTACGCCGTATAACCTGCCGATGGTGGTTTTTGCCAAGCCGGGAGAGCAGCAGTTATCCACCACTCCCGCGATGCAGTACTACATTGTGGATGATGAAGGAAATATCGACTTTCCGGTTCTGGGCAAGTTGCATGTGGCGGGTCTTCGCCGCAATGAGGTGGAGGACTACGTGAAGAAAGAGTTGGAGCGCCAGGTGCTCAACCCGATGGTACATGTGAATCTGGTAAATGCCAAGATATCCGTGATGGGTGAAGTGGCGAAACCGGGCCAGATACCTTTGACAAGCGGTCGTATGACGATTCTCGAAGCCCTGGCGGCAGCCGGCGACCTGACTCCGTACGGCAAGCGTGACAACGTGCTGCTGACCCGTGAGGTGGACGGTAAGATTGAGATTGCGCGCCTGAATCTGCGTAGCGCCGATTTGTACACCTCGCCGTATTATTTTGTGCAGCAGAACGACGTCATCTATGTATCGCCGAACAAGGTACGTGCGATCAGTAGTACGAATTCCGGCATATGGTTGAGCATGATTTCCACGGCATTGAGTGCGGCAACAGTTATAGTAACGGTAGTTAGAAAATAATTATGGAACAGAATCAAATCAACGAGATAGATATTCGTAAGATTGTACGAGTGGTATTGGAGCACTGGTGGTGGTTCGTGATCGGCGTGACAGTGTTCGTCGGCATGGGATTGCTGTATTATTACCGCACCACTCCGAAGTACCGGACGGACGCCAGCATTGTCCTCCGTCTTCAGGAGATGACGGGAAACAAGTTGGGGGCATTGTCGCTGCTTGGCATGACCGCCGGTTCCGGAACGACCGATGAGGTGATTGTCCTTTCGTCCCGCGGACTGATGGCGCAGTCGCTGGAGGCTCTGAACTTATGGGAGACGACGTTTGTCAAAGACGGAATGCAGTGGCAAGAAGAATACCGCCAGCACGCCCTCTCCATCGAGTGCCTGCAATTGACCAAGAAGGCCGGCAGTGCCCCGTTCACTGTTACGGTCAAGCCGACCCGCTCGGGGTATAAGGTCAAGATAAAACTCAACCGCTGGATTGGTTCGTCGCATCGCGTGAAGACATTGGATGAACCCCTTGAGACGGCTGTGGGTACGATTCGTTTGCATGCCAACCGTCCGTTGAGCACGGATACCGCCTATCGTGCCATCCGCTGCCCGCACGAGTTGACAGTGGTGCGCTATCAGAAGAACCTCAGTGTGGCACTCAATAAGAAAGAGTCGAATATCGTCACGCTGGCGATGGTCTCCACGCTCCCTGTCCGCGACAAAGCTTTGCTTTTCCAGATGATCGAGCAGTACAACATGAATGCCATCGTTGACAAGAACATGATAGCATCCAATACCGCCGCTTTCATCAACGAGCGAATGAGCAAGATCGAGGAGGAACTGCTGGAATCGGAGAAGACAGTAGCGGCATATAAGCAGAAGAATAACATAGCCGATATCGAGACTCAGGCACGTTTGTTCCTGGAGGCCAGCAGTGCCGAGCAACAGGCGATGGTGGAACTGGAGACCCAGTTGAGCCTTGTGGACTACGTGGACGGTTTCTTGCGCGACGAGACCAAGCGTAACAATCTTATCCCTGCCAATATCGGAATTACGGATGCTTCGCTGGAAACAAGCCTCGCGGAGTATAACGCTATCTTGCTGCAGAAAATGCGCATCCAGCGTACCGCGACGGACAACAACCCGGTTATCGAACAGATGGATCAGCAACTGGCTTCCATGCGTCAGAATATCATCGCTACCATCGGTTCTGTGCGCGAGAGCCTGAAAATCCAATTGAACAACCTCCAGGCGCAGGATACCAAGTACAACCGCCAGATCAAAGACGCTCCGGAGATGGAACGCCAGTATGTACAGGTGGTTCGTGATCAGAAAATCAAAGAACAACTCTATCTCTTCCTCTACGAGAAACGCGAAGAGAACGCATTGATGCTGGCAGCGACATCCATGCCGGCGAAGATTCTCGATACCCCGCAGGTGGACGTACTGAGCCGTGCGCCGAGACTGCGCACACTGGGCATTATCTGTCTGTTCCTGGGTGTGATGATTCCGGCAGGACTTCTTTATCTGATGGTCCTGTTCTATGACAAGATCGATGACGAGAAAGATTTCGAACGCCGTCTCAAAGCGTCTGTCCTGGGACAGATTGTCGAGAACTCGCGTCATAAACATATCGCTATTCATGAAGGCGAATCGACAGTTACGTCCGAGTTGTTCCGCCTCATCCGTGCGAACCTGCGTTTCGTACTGTCGCCGGAAATCCAGTCGCCCGTCATCCTTGTGACGTCTTGCGTCAACGGTGAAGGCAAATCGTATATCTCCGCCAATACCGCCCTCTCGCTGGCTATCTTGGGTAAGAAAGTGGCTTTGGTGGGCCTCGATATCCGCAAACCGACCATCGCCGAGAGCTTCGGCTTGCCGCAGAAAGGATGTCTGACGGACTATCTGGCGGAACCCAGTCTGACTGTCAACGATGTGATT
>JAFVHA010000009.1 GCA_017478035.1 Paludibacteraceae bacterium
CAAGATCGTCTACCATCATTATGCGATGAGTGGAATGTACTGATGGACAGCGGATTCGAATTAGGTCCTGTCTATGGAGAAATCTGGACTAATGGCTTCAAAGTACAAGGAGATACAATAATTAATAATATTATATACTCCTGTTTATTGTTCGCAGATGGACATCAGAAAAAGCAAAGAGAAAGTAGAGAGTGGGTATATTATGGTGCCATTCGTGAAACAGCAAATGCCGAGATATATTTTATTCCGGCAGGTAAAAACAAAGAATATCTGCTCTATGCATTTAACGCCCAAATAGGAGATAGAATGAATAATCTTTATATAATGGATGACTATAAGGAATGGAATGTGTGGGCAATAGTTAAAGAGATTTCAGGTAATGAAATCATATTAGACTTTTATGAGCAATTGGATGATAGAGAAGATGTTGTTTTGTACAACTATACTTGGGTAAAGGGTATCGGAGCCAAACGCTCTATGTTTCAGCCTCTTCCAATCCACATTGGTGGTAGTGTGGTCAATTTCTTGCTATGCGCGTACAATGATGAAAAGCATATTTACACCTCTGAATTCGGAGAAAAATACGGTTGTTATTATGACGGAGGAACGCAACAAGCCATGTTCCCGTCTGATACCAGATGGCACTATAGGCACTCAGAGTACGGAGGACCGGATGCCAATTACAATTTTACGCTCCACCCAGTTGACACGATTATCAACAACACTCACTATATGCAAATTGGCTGGAATCTATTCCGTTCGGAAGGTGCAAAAGTATGGTGTGCAATAGATAGTATGGGAACTCTTGTTGAGAGGTTGGTATATGACTTTGATTTGCAAGTCGGCGATTCTATCCGTAAACTATTCTACAATGAGGAAATTTGGAGTATCTACAATGAGGAAAATAGGAGTGAACAGGATTACGAATTTCCTCGGTATTACGCCAAAGTGACCAAGGTCGAAAAAATCACATTAGCCGACGGTCGGTTGGCAAGGCGCCTTAGTTACGACTATCGTCCCGATGATATTGAGCATATAGGTAGCGTAGAAGGAATCTTGGCGTCTCTTAATTTCGAGATTTCAACTTGTGGGTGTGTTGACCATTTTCAGTGTTGCACGCGTGGCGATATCCTGCTGTACGAGGTGGCAGAAGGAGCCTGTGATACTTTCTTTGTCGACAATCGTCCGTACGCAGACACCATACCTTTATTCAGAGACGGGCCGGGATCATCGACGGTACAGCCGGTAGATCCGAACCAGATAGTGGCTGTACTGCAGATGGATGTGCTCTCAATTTTTGAACATATCGGAAAGGAAATCGGCTATAAGTTATCACAAACATCTTCGGGTAACACTCCGATAATCAAACGTCTTGTGAAGTCTGATACCTTCCATGAGTCGGTAGCAGTTACCTTGACGGAAAACGGTACTTATCTGTTAGAGTTGACGCATCCGGATTGGGATTATACTATAGTCGGCACGTTCGAATACAACATCCCCCACGGTATAGAGCCGGTAGAGACATCTGTTCCGGCGGCGCAGAAGATACTGCGAAACGGGCAGCTGTTGATCCGTAAGGGCGAGAAGATCTATACATTAACGGGTGTGCAAATTCAATAAGCATGAAGACGCAACTTGTTCTTTGGACTCTATTATGCGGTTTGGCAGTGGGCTGTTCCTGCTCTAACCATGCAGACGCTGATGCACAGGCATGGTATGAGCAGGGACGTGCTCTGCGTGAAGCGGATGAGCCGGTGCAAGCCATGCGTGTATTTCTTCAGGCGGCGCACAGCGGTACCGGCAATGAAGTGCTGTTAGGCCGGGTGTGGTCGAATATGGCAACGATGTGCAGGCAGGCGGAGGAGCATCAGACCGCCTATCGCATCTATGCCGTTTCTGCCGAACATTTCCTCAACGGCGGCGATACGCTGGCTTATGCCTATGCGCTCAATAACATGGCATGGGAGCAGGCGGTGATGAGGAAGAAAGACTCCGCCTTGGCGCTGGTTGATTCGGCCGTGCAGTATTATCCCCGTTCTCCGCTGACGGAAAAAGTTATTGAGAGTCGTGCTGCGGCTTGTCTTTTTGCAGAAGAATATGATTCGGTGCTTTATTATACCGCTCCGCCCGCCAATGACTATCTGCTGATGCTTCGGGCACAGGCCTATTCGTTTCTGCAGATGGACGACTCGGCTACATATTATGCGAAGATACTGTTGCCGCGCACAACGGACCTCTCTTCTCTGGACGATATCTATTATATTCTGACGCATAATGATGCGGAGGCCGACAAAGAGACGATTCGTGATATGTCTTCCGAAAGGTCGGATGTGCATAAAGCCATCGAAGCTCGTCATGTCCAACTGGCGCAAGCGGTGCAGGTTCTCGAGCAAGGGGATGAACGTCCGGATTATATCGGACTGATAGTCATGGCCTTGTCGGTTGCGTTGGTAGGTCTGCTATTGAGTTTCTGGACCTTGTATCTGAATCGCAAGCATCGCCAATGGCATAGCGAGCAGATGAAACAGCAACAGCGCCGTCTCCAAGAGGTGACAGGCAACATACAAGTCTTGCTTGACTCGCCCAACCTGCCCGCAGAAGTGGCTTGGAATGATTATCCGGAGTTTTGCCGCCGGATAGACAAACTGTTCCATGGGCTCTGCACCCGTCTGCAAGCGTACGAGATGAACGAGCAGGACGCACGTATCTGTTTTCTCGTTCTTCTGGGAAAGAGTCATAAAGAAATAGCCGATATGCTCCATTGTTCGTCGAAGAGTATCGGCAAACTCAAAGATATCACCGCGCGGAAACTCTCTGTCTCCGGCGGCAGTCTGCGTGAGAAATTATTGGAAATAGCAGTAAATGCATAGCAAGAGTGAACTTATATTGACTCGGTCGGTATTGACTCTGTATAAACTCTGTATTGCCCCCGTGAGAGATATATACAATAGTTATCCAACCGCCTCTTCTTCATCATCGGACTCAGCGACGATGTTTTTAATGACGTTTTGCCGGAGAAAGACCATCATCTGCAACACGACGGCCGGTAATAACGCCATCAGATTGGGATAAAGCGTTGCGTAATGGTTATCCGCCATGCGCAAAGCGTAATATACCATAAAGACGTAATACGCACCCGCGATAAAAGCCGTGATGATAGCCAGCAAGATGCGCCAGGTGTCATTCCAGAAGCATAAAAAGCACAATACACATCCGCATAACATCGCCCAGTTGCAGTAATACAAACCTTTGACGGACATGGTTGCTGTGACTTGTTCGGCACCGGTTCCCAATTCCGTTTGCGTCACGTAAAAGGTCTTTTGGTCCATTGAGAAACTGCGGACGTATTTGATCCCTTTGTCTTCCTGGAAACTCAAAACCGGGCGCAGCATCAACAGGGCTGACGCAGCGATAGCGATAATCATATACAGCCATCGGCGGTACATGGAATGAAGCTCTTTTTTATCTTCTTTCATCTCCATAACGGCTGCAAAAGTACAATTTTTTTTTCATATATGCAAATTTTTTGCTTTTTTCTTGCGTATATCAAATAATTTTTGTAATTTTGCACGCTTTTTTCGTAGCGTGCACGAGTATGCACGTGTACGAGCCTTGGAACGACAAGAAAACAAGACGACAAAAAAATACAAATATTAACAACAAAAAACAATTATGCAAAACAAAGGACTTGTTAGAATTCTGGCGGTATGCCTCGCGTTGGTATGCGCCTTCTATCTGTCATTCTCTTTGGTCACCAACCATTATGACAAGGCGGCCAAAGAGTACGCAGCTGGTGATGATGCAAAAGAGTACCAGTATCTGGATTCTATTGCAGCGAAGAAAGTGTGGTTCGGTTACACCCTCAAGGAGTGTCGCGAGAAAGAGATCAATCTCGGTCTGGACCTCAAGGGTGGTATGAACGTAACAATGGAAGTGTCAGTTCCGGACATCCTCGATGCTCTCAGCGGACACAACGAGACTCCGAACTACAAAGAAGCCTTAGCGCTCGCTAAGCAAAAACAAAAATCAAGCGGAGTAGATTTCGTTACGCTCTTCATCGAGTCGTATCGCGAGGTAGATCCGGAAGGTCAGTTGGCTTCTATCTTCTCGACCTTCGAACTGAAAGACAAAGTAACTCTCAACTCCACGAATGCCGAGGTAGAGAAAGTGATCCGCGAGGAAGTGGACGGCGCTATTCAGAACTCGTTCAACGTGCTCCGTACGCGTATCGACCGTTTCGGTGTTGTTCAGCCGAACATCCAGAAGCTGGCTCAGCCGGGACGTATCCTGATCGAGTTGCCGGGTATCAAAGAGCCGGAGCGTGTTCGTAAACTGCTCCAGGGTTCGGCTAACCTCGAGTTCTGGGAGACCTATGAGGCTTCCGAATTGCTGCCGATGTTGGCGCAGATCAACCGTGAGTTCGCAGCAACCGCTCCGGAGGCTGCTGAAGAGGTGGCAGAAGAGAGTGCCAAGGAAGAGGTAAAAGCCGAGGCACCGAAAGAGGAGGCAGACGAGCTTGCCGGCCTTGTAGAAAACCTTGATGCCGACAGTGCCGCTATCGAGGCAGACCAAGCCGCTCAAGTGGCTGAGTACAAGAAGAACAATCCGCTCTTCGCTATCCTCAATCCGTCCATCAATCAGGCCGGTCAGGCATACCGCGGTCCGGTGATCGGTACGGTACATTACGTAGATACCGCCAAAGTAAACGCGATGCTCAACTCGCAGATCGCCAAGGCTGTTCTGCCGCGTGACGCCCGTTTCTACTGGACAGTAAAAGCTATCGATGAGGCGAATGCCTATTTCCAACTCGTAGCCCTCAAAGCTCAGCGTGACGGTCGTGCTTCGCTCGAAGGCGACGTGATCACGGATGCCCGTGCAGACTTCAGCCAAATCAGCGCTTATGCAAACGTATCGATGTCAATGAACGCTGAAGGTGCCAAGACCTGGCAGCGTCTGACCAAAGATAACATCGGTAAATCGGTGGCTATCGTGCTGGACGGTTATGTATATTCGTTCCCGACCGTGCAGAATGAGATTGCCGGCGGTAACAGCCAGATTACCGGTAACTTTACCGTAGAAGAGGCCAAAGACTTGGCAAACACCTTGAAGTCCGGTAAGATGCCGGCTCCTGCCCGTATCATCGAGGAGAGTGTGGTTGGTCCGTCTCTGGGTCGTGAGGCTATCCAGTCGGGTCTGTGGTCCTTCGCTCTGGGCTTCGTCCTCATCCTCATCTACATGATCTTCTACTATGGTTGGATTCCGGGCCTCATCGCCGATGCTGCACTCGTTTGCAACGTCTTCCTGTTGGTAGGTATCCTCTCTTCGTTCTCGGCCGTATTGACATTGCCGGGTATCGCAGGTATCGTCCTCACGATGGGTTGTGCGGTGGATGCGAACGTGCTTATCTACGAGCGTATTCGTGAAGAGCTCCGTGCCGGCAAGGGAATGCGTAAGGCTATTGAAGACGGTTTCAAGGGAGCCATCAGCGCTATCGTGGATGCGAACGTGACTTCGTTCCTGACGGGTGCTATTCTGGCTATCTTCGGTACCGGTCCTATCAAGGGCTTCGCCGTTACCTACATGATCGGTATCATCTCCTCCTTCCTGACAGCTGTGTTTATCACCCGTCTGTTGCTCGAGGATTATGCAAAACGCGATGACGCCAAGGAGTTGAGCTTCACCACTCGTCTGATGAAGAACTTCCTGCAGGATATGCACTTCGATTTCGTGGCTGCCCGCAGATGGGCTTATTGCCTGTCCGGCGCACTCGTGATCTTCGCTATCCTTGGTTTGGAGCCGCACTTGTTCGGTAAACTGAACCTTGGTATCGACTTCTCCGGTGGACGTAACTATGTGGTTCGTTTTGACAATAATATCAATACCCAGGACGTTCGCGAGAGTCTGGATAATGTCTTCAAGGCTACCCTCGAAGATGGTGAGACCTTCGGCCTGAATGTGATTACCTTCGGTAATGACGCTAATCAGGTTCGTATCTCGACCAACTATCGTATCCAAGAGGATAACGCTGAGGCTGACGAGGCTATCGAGGCACTGTTGTACGAGGGCTGCAAGCCGTTCTTGAGCGAGGGTATCACTTTCGAGGACTTCCGCTCTACCGACTCGAACGCTGAGGTCGGTATCATGCAGAGCCAGAAAGTAGGTCCGGCTATCGCGGATGATATCAAGACCAGCGCTATCTGGGCTGTGCTCGCTGCATTGGCTGTGATCTTCCTCTATATCCTGCTCCGATTCCGCAACTTCGCTTACTCTGTAGGTGCTATCGCTGCATTGGCGCACGATACAGTGATCATCCTTGGTCTGTATGCTATCCTTTGGAAGATCATGCCGTTCTCCATGGAGATTGACCAAGCCTTCATCGCTGCTATCCTGACCGTTATCGGTTATTCTATCAACGATACCGTGGTCATCTTCGACCGTGTACGTGAGTACAACACGCTCTATCCGAAGCGTGACAGAAACGTGAACATCAACGACGCGTTGAACAATACGCTCAGCCGTACGTTCTCGACCTCTATGAGTACGTTCGTAGTATTGCTGGCTATCTTCATCTTCGGTGGTGAGACCATCCAGGGCTTCGTATTTGCTCTGCTCATGGGTGTTATCATTGGTACCTATTCGTCTGTGTTCATCGCTTCGCCGATTGCTTACGACATTCAGATGGCGCAGGCAAGACGCGCTGCCAAGAAAGCAGAATTGAAGAAGTAAATCGTACATGAAAAATGATTTCTTGAAATACGCCGTTTCGCAGGGTTTGAACTCCATGCATGTTGAGAATATCATGTCTCGCAGCATGGAGCAGACCCGCGCGGAGGGCGGCGGATATATATCGCCCACTATCCTGGAGGAACGCCAACTGAACGTCACCCAGATGGATGTGTTCAGCCGTCTGATGATGGATCGTGTCATCTTCCTCGGCACCGAGGTGAATGATTATACGGCGAATGTCATTCAGGCCCAGTTGCTCTATCTGGACTCCGTGGACAGCGAGCGGGATATCAACCTGTATCTCAATACTCCCGGCGGTTCTGTCTATGCCGGACTCGGCATCTACGATACGATGCAGTTCGTCAAATCGAATGTATCGACGATGTGTACCGGTCTTGCAGCCTCTATGGGCGCAGTGCTGTTGGTAGCCGGTGAGAAAGGTATGCGTGCCGCGTTGCCGCACAGCCGTATCATGATTCATCAGCCCCTTGGCGGCATCCAGGGACAGGCTTCGGATATCGAGATAACGGCGAAAGAGATTCTCAAACTCAAAGATGAACTGTATCAGATCATTTCCGACAAGTCCGGTAAATCCATCGAGCAGATCCGTCAGGACGCTGACCGCGACCATTGGATGACTTCTGCCGAGGCACTCGAATACGGAATGATTGATAAAGTGTTCACCCATAAAGAGTAACATGTCAAAAGCTGCTAAATCAAACGTTTGCTCCTTCTGCGGGTGTTCCAAGCCGCATATGTTCGCCGGGATAGACGGGAAAACACTCATCTGTTCCGACTGCGTTGAGATGGGCCACCAGTTGGTGCTTAAGTTCCCCAAAAACCAGAATGGGAACTCGGAACTGAACCTGGATACGCTTCCTACGCCTCAGGCGATCAAGGACTTTTTGGACCTGTATGTGATCGGTCAGGATGACGCCAAGCGTTTCCTGTCGGTAGCCGTGTATAATCATTACAAACGGGTGCTGCAGGAGATCTCCAACGATGACGTGGAGATAGAGAAGAGCAATATCCTTTTGGTCGGTTCAACCGGTACAGGAAAGACCCTTTTGGCGCGTACGATTGCCAAAATGCTCAAGGTGCCGTTCGCTATCGGCGATGCTACTGCGCTCACGCAAGCCGGTTATGTGGGAGAAGATGTGGAGTCCCTCCTTGTCCGTCTCTTGCAAGATGCCGATTACGATGTGCTGAAAGCCCAACGGGGTATCGTTTTTATCGATGAAATCGACAAGATTGCCCGTAAATCGGAGAATATGTCCATCACCCGTGATGTGAGTGGTGAAGGAGTGCAGCAGAGTCTGCTCAAGATGCTGGAGGGCTCTATCGTCAATGTGCCTCCCCAGGGAGGACGCAAGCATCCGGATCAGGAGATGATCCATATGGATACCAAGAATATTCTCTTCATTTGCGGAGGTGCGTTTGACGGTATCGAGCGTAAGATATCGCAGCGGATGAATACGCAAGTGGTGGGTTTTGCCGCTCAGCAGCAAGCAGCACATGTGGATAAAGATAATCTGCTGCAGTACATCGCTCCGCAGGACCTCAAGTCCTATGGTCTGATTCCTGAGATCATTGGCCGTCTGCCGGTTCTTACGTACCTGCAACCCCTCAATAAAGAGGCGTTGCGCAATATTCTCACCGAACCCAAGAACGCACTTACCAAGCAATACAAGAAACTGCTGTCGATGGATAACGTAGAGCTTACGTTCGATGACGACGCGCTGGATTATATTGTGGATAAGGCGCTGGAGTACAAGTTGGGGGCTCGTGGTTTGAGAGGACTGATGGAAACGGTGATGACGGATTTGATGTTTGAGCTACCGAGCGAAAAGCAATCCGGTCAAACGCAGTCCTTCACGGTGACCAAGGATTATGTGGCGGAGAAACTTGAACAGGAGAAATTAGTAAGACTGAAAAACGCGGTATGATACCGCGTTTTTTTGTGTCAGTCTGTGAAGGAAGGGAGTGAGAAACCGCTATAGACTATCTCGAACTTCAACCCGTTTTTAGCCGATTTGATTTTGGTGGCGGACATCGTCTGCTGCTGACGGACAGCCGAATAAGCAGACTCGGTGGTTCCGGATGTTGCGGTGGTGACGGTTACGGGGACAAGCATCATCTTTAATTCCTTGTCATCCGTCTTCTTACGCAACTGGTTGGTCAGGAAATCCGACATGTCATACGTGTAATAGTAGACGGCATCTCCGTTGGAATCGGTCCCTTGGGTAAGCGGGCTGAGCAAGGCGCATGTGTCGCTCGGTAACTCGCGGTTGGAAAAGAATCGATTGATGCTCTCTTCTTTGATGAGAAGCATGTAGGTGGACGGCTGCAACCATTCGTTGCGTGTCTTGTCTGCTTCTGAACCGTCGTATTTGTTCGTCACATCGATGCGCACCTCGGCTTTATTCACATACGGCTGCTTGGTAATGAGCGTATCGCCGTCAATGATTTCCACCATATGCTCCATAATGGAATCCTGAATACGGGCCATGGGGAAAGTGATACGCGTGTACGCACCCGCGGGCGCAATAATATAATTATAGGTGTCGGAATCTTTTTTCAGACGGTCTATCCATTCTTTTTTATCCGGATAGGCCAGATGATTGACAGTGCGAACCTCCGAATTGGCATAGAAAGCCTTTAAGTCATATACCGTAGTGTCCGTCTCCGGACGACCTTCTATCTTCTCATAGTTGAAATGATAGAATACACCCAATGCGATATCCGATATATTGAGCATCGTGGAGGAACCGAATGTCGTCTCGATGAGCAGACCGTTAAACAGCTGATTGAAAGCCTCTTGGGTAGTGAAGGATTGCATCGCCCAGAAAGCATTCTTGAAATCATCGTTCAGGCGTATACGCAACATCGGAATATACTCTCCGTCGTCATTCATGACCGAGTCCAGTTTCTCCGAAGCCACCACAATCCGATAATCAGCCAGAATAGTCTTGCTTCGCGAGCAATAATCCTCTACCTTCAAGTCCGTAGGATATACGCCGGAATAGGTGAACGTACCCTTGTCCATCTGGTAGGCATTGATAGAAAGCGGTGATGAGGCATCGCCCGCCCAGCTCGCATAGTACATGAACAGGCATATCGAATCCACGGTAGCACCTTTGGGGTATGAATAGCCTTCCGGACAGGCTAACTGCGTCAAGATAGACGCGCGCAACAGGCCGTAGTCCGTTTCTATTTCTCCCAACAGGAACGAGTCTGCCTGAGATATGATAGCGTCACAACTGTCAATGCAGGATGTAAGGGGGAAAGTGTCCACGAGCACGATGATCGCATCATCCTCATCCAACACAGCCTGTCCGGCGCTGGCGACATCATCTTTACATGAGACCCAGATGCAGGCAATAACAATGAATATGCTGATTTTTAGAAGAAAACTTCTCATTACTGTTCTTTCTCTCCTTTGTCCAATAAGGTCTGGTAGAATTCCCACTGACGACGGCAAGTTTCATTGATATCCTCTGTTGCTTCATAGGGCAGGATAGGTATGCCTTTCGTCTCTGCGTAGTTAATCAGTCGCTGGTTCACTTTCGGGGTGGCATAAACGATAGCGTCCGAGAAATCAATCGCCAGACGCATCAGTTCTTCGTATCCGACGGGGAAACCGGCTATCGAACGCACATCGGTATTGCTGATGCCGTTCATGCGCAGTTTCTCGGTGAAAATGGTCGGGAAAGGTTTCTGGTATTCGTTGTCATCCAGCATCAGCACTATCTTCGAATGGGCAAAGAACGGCTCATCGCTGAAGGCTTTTTTCAAATATAAGGGGGCCAGCGCTCCCATCCAGCCCGAACACAGAATGATGTCAGGCGTCCAGCGTAGTTTTTTCACCGTCTCAATCACACCTCGCGCATAGAAAATAGCACGATCGTCATTGTCGGCGTATTCAACTCCCTGCTCGTCCACAACTCCTTTGCGACGATGGAAGAGGTCATCGTTATCGATGAAATAAATCTGGATACGTGCCGATTGAATGGATGCTACTTTGATAAGCAGCGGATGATCCGATTCCTCGATAATCAGGTTCATTCCGGATAGGCGGATTACCTCATGCAACTGATTACGGCGTTCGTTAATCTCGCCGAACTTGGGCATGAACGTACGTGTCTCATAACCATGAGACTGGAAGTACTCCGGTAACTGACGATTGAGCAGCCGGACGGGCGTCTCTTCTACCAAGTAAGGGTTAATCTCTTGCGAGATAAAAAGGATACGATTCGGCTCTTTCATATGAATATACATATTTTCCCACTGCAAAATTACAAAAAAAAAATGATATAACGAAGAAAAATGCCAAAAAAGTGACGAAAAATTTTATTTTTTGAGTATTTTTAACTATCTTTGCACGTTTTTTAGAAAAATGCAATACTAAATTAACCATAAGGATATGCAAATTATTACAACAAAACAAGAATTGCAGGCTGCTGTTCGGGCATGCAAAGAAAGGGGAAAAACAATCGGTTTGGTGCCTACTATGGGCGCCTTGCATCAGGGACATGCCAGCCTCGTGAAACGTGCGGTGGCGGAGAATGATGTGTGTGTCGTTTCCGTGTTTGTCAATCCTACCCAGTTTAATAATAAGGAGGATCTGGCGAAATATCCGCGTAATATTGAGCGCGATGCGGAGTTGCTGAGCGGTATCGGCGCCCATTATGTGTTTGCCCCGACGCCCGAAGAGATGTATTCGGCCGAAGAGATGAACAGCACTTTTGAGTTTGACTTTGCAGGATTGGACAAAGTGATGGAGGGTAAGATGCGTCCCGGTCATTTTAACGGCGTCGTACAAGTGGTCAGCCGTCTGTTTTATCTGGTTCAACCCGACAAAGGATATTTCGGAGAGAAAGACTTCCAGCAGTTGGCCATCATTCATCATATGGTAGAGCGCAGTTCGATGGCGGGCACATTCGGCAATCTGCAGATCATCGATTGTCCGATTGTTCGCGAAGAATCCGGTTTGGCTCTGTCCAGCCGCAATGAACGCCTTTCGGCAGAGGAAAAACAAACCGCATTGGGTATTTCCAAGACGCTTTTTTCTTCGTTGAAATGGGCAAAAGAAGAAGGTGCTACCGTAGCCGGAGTGCAGCAACGGGTGATAGATACTATCAACGCCGTTCCCGGGTTGGAGGTGGAGTATTACGAGATTGTGGATCAAACGACACTGCTGCCTACGGACACGTTCAATCACGCTATCGGTTGTGTCACCGTCTATTGCGGCCCTGTGCGTTTGATAGATAATATCAAATATTAAATCATCAATCATCAATCATCAATGTCAATCGTTATCGACTCCCATATCCCGTTTGTGGTAGAGGCTGTCCAAAAGGAGTGGCCGGATGTGGATATTTGTCCGATGAAACCGGATGAAATCGATAATGTGGCTATCCGGAATGCAGAGGTACTCATTGTGCGTACCCGCACCCGCGTAAACGCAGATCTGCTCGCTGGCTCAAACGTGAAAATGGTCTGTACGGCAACGATTGGCTTTGATCATATAGACACGGCCTATTGCGAGGCGCACGGTATCCGGTGGATGTCCTGTCCGGGATGCAATGCCCAAGCGGTCTGCGACTATATAGAGGAAGCGATAGAGGAAATTCAAAATTCAAAATTCAAAATTCTTCTCCGACTATCGGCGTTGTCGGCGTAGGTCACGTTGGTAGTCTCGTGGCGAAAATGGCAGAGCGGAAAGGATACAAAGTACTGCTCAATGATCCACCCAAAGGTATCGGCGTTTCTCTCGATGAAACCGCGCAAAATAGCGATATTATTACTTTTCATGTGCCGCTCGATAAATCCACTTATCACTTGTGCGATGAGGTGCTCCTTTCCAAATGCAAACCGGGCGCGATGATCATCAACGCCGCACGGGGAGGTGTGGTGGATGAACAGGTTTTGCTGCGTAGCGGCCATCCGTATATATTGGATACCTGGCAGAACGAACCTGCTATCAATAAGGAGGTCTTGCAAAAGGCGTTCCGTGCCTCCATGCACATCGCCGGTTATTCGGTAGAGGGCAAGCGCAACGCATCGCAGATGTGTCTCGATGCCATAGCGGCACAATTCGGTTTGCCGCGTATAGACCTGTCGGCTTATTCCTACCCGGGACCCGTTTCGAAGCATAGCGGAGAACCATGGCTCGCTGCGGTCACCACTCAACTCAAAGCCCATCCGGAACAGTTCGAAAACCTCCGTAAACATTATCCGTTACGGTCATCCGAACCGGCATAATTCTCTTATTTACATTAAAAATCGTCAAAAATTTGCATATTTGCAAAAAAAGTTGTACCTTTGCAGCCGTTTTACGGCTTGCAAACGATTAAACATATATATGAAGCATTTTAACGAGTACAAACGATTGGATCTGCCGGCGCTGAGTAAAGAGGTGCTGGAGATGTGGGAAAAAGAAGGATTATTCGAAAAAAGTGTGTCCACGCGCGAGGGACATCCGCAGTTCTTGTTCTTCGAGGGTCCCCCTTCGGCGAACGGAATGCCCGGTATTCACCATGTGATGGCGCGTACCATCAAGGACACCTTCTGCCGCTTCAAGACAATGCAGGGTTTTCAAGTGCGCCGTAAGGCGGGCTGGGATACGCACGGTCTGCCGGTGGAATTAGGCGTGGAGAAGATGTTGGGTATCACCAAGGAGGATATCGGCAAGAAGATCAGCGTCGATGAGTACAACGCTGCCTGCCGCCACGAGGTGATGAAATATACGAAAGAATGGACGAACCTGACCAAGCAGATGGGCTATTGGGTGGACCTGGATAATCCGTATATCACATACGACAACAAGTATATCGAGACCTTGTGGTACTTGCTCAAAGAGTTGTACAAAAAAGGCTATCTATACAAAGGCTATACCATTCAACCGTATTCACCGGCCGCCGGAACAGGACTTTCTTCACACGAGCTCAACCAGCCCGGTTGTTACCGTGACGTGAAGGATCTGACCTGTACGGCGAAGTTCCATCTGAAGGACGGCCGCTACATCATTGCATGGACTACAACGCCTTGGACCTTGCCTTCCAATACAGCTCTCTGCGTAGGGCCGAAGATTGACTACGTGGAAATCAAACTGAAAGATGAAAACGGAAATCTGAAAGAAGAGAGTATCATCCTCGCGGAGGCGCGCCTCTCTGCTTATTTCGAGAATGCCGAGATAGTGGCCCGTTACAAAGGTGCAGACCTTGTGGGACTCGAATACGATCCGCTGTTCCCGTGGGTCAATCCCGGACCGGGTGCGTTCCGTGTCATCCCCGGAGACTACGTGACCACCGAAGACGGTACAGGTATCGTACATATCGCGCCTACTTTCGGTGCGGATGACAAGAAAGTGGGAGACGCAGCAGGTGTACCGGGACTTTATATGCAGACCAAGAACTACGGTCCCCGTCCGATGGTCGATTTCACCGGTAAATATTGGAAGATCGAAGACCTTGATCCTGAATGGGTGGCAGCGAACGTCAATACGGAACTCTACGGCAAGTATGCAGGGCGTTTTGTAAAGAATGCTTATGATCCGAACCTCACGGACAAAGATGAAACACTCGACTTGCATCTCTGTCTGGAGATGAAAGCAGACGGCCGTCTGCTACGCACCGAGAAGCACGTGCATAGTTATCCCCACTGCTGGCGTACCGACAAACCGGTTATTTATTATCCGCTTGACTCATGGTTTATCAAATCAACCATGGCGCGTGACGAGATGATTGCCCTCAACCAAACGATCAACTGGCAACCGGAATCTACCGGCACCGGTCGTTTTGGTCAGTGGCTCAATAACCTCAACGACTGGAACCTCTCGCGGTCGCGTTATTGGGGAACGCCGCTGCCTATATGGCGTACCGAAGACGGGAGTGAAGAGATTTGTATCGGTTCCATCGCAGAATTATTCGATGAAATCGACAAATCCGTGAAGGCCGGCTTCATGAAAGCGAACCCCTGGCCGAACCATAAACCGGGTGATTATTCCAAAGCAAACTACGATCCTTCTGTCATCGATCTCCATCGTCCGTACGTAGATTCGATTATCCTCGTTTCGCCTTCCGGCAAACCGATGAAGCGCGAACTGGACCTTATCGATGTATGGTTTGACTCCGGCGCCATGCCATATGCCCAGAATCACTATCCGTTTGAGAACGCAGACGCCCCGCGTACTGCCGATTTTATCTCCGAAGGAGTGGACCAGACGCGTGGATGGTTCTTTACCCTCCATGCTATCCATACGATGATTGAAGGCACCGTGGCCTACCGCAACGTCATTTCCAACGGTCTCGTACTTGACAAAAACGGCAATAAGATGTCCAAACGTCTGGGCAACGCTGTCGATCCCTTCGGCGCGCTCGAGACCTACGGGGCTGACCCCGTCCGTTGGTACATGCTGACGAACTCCAGCCCGTGGGAGAACCTCAAATTTGACCCTGAAGGCGTTGATGAGGTGCGTCGTAAATTCTTCGGCACACTCTATAACACCTATAGTTTCTTTGCACTCTATGCCAATGTTGATAGCTGGCAACCAGCATGTTCACTCGGCAACGACACGGCAAAAAGTCGGCAACGAAACGGCAACGACGGCAAGGGTCGTACTGAGATCGACTTATGGATACTATCCAAACTGAACTCGCTGGTCAAAGAAGTGACCGAGGCCTACGAGGCATATGAGCCCACCAAAGCCGGACGGGCTATCTCGGACTTCGTGCAGGATGACCTATCCAACTGGTACGTACGTCTCAACCGCAAGCGTTTCTGGGGAGGTGAGATGGATGCCGACAAACAGGCGGCCTATGAAACGCTTTATACTTGCCTTAAGACCGTTGCCCAACTCATGGCTCCGAATGCACCGTTCTATGCCGACCGTCTGTACCGCGATTTGACCGATGAAACCGTGCATTTGAGCGAGTGGCCGAAAGTGAACGAGGAACTTATCGATCTTCAACTCGAACGGCAGATGTACCTCGCTCAACAAGCGACTTCCACGATCCTATCGCTCCGTAAACGTGCGGAGAAAAATGTGCGCCAACCGCTGCAGAAAGCGGTTATCCCGACGCCGGATCAAGAGACAGCCGATGCGCTGTGCCACGTTGCTGACCTTATCAAGAGTGAAGTGAACGTCAAAGAACTCGTTATTGTTCCGGCTGAGCAATCCGAAATCCGTCTTGTCAAGAAAATCAAACCGCAGTTCAAAGTGCTCGGTAAGAAAGTGGGTGCTAACATGAAAGCCGTAGCGGCTGAAATAGCCTCTATGACCCAAGACCAAATCGCGCAGATGGAAACCGAAGGTTCATACACTTTACACAATACACCGTACACGCTTATCCCTGAAGATGTCGAAATCATCACCGAAGATATGCCTGGATGGCTTGTGGCGAACAACGGTATATTGACCATCGCGCTGGATATCGAACTGACGGACGAACTGATAGAAGAAGGTATCGCCCGCGAGTTGATCAACCGTATCCAGAACCTCCGTAAGTCGTCCGGTCTGGAGATTACCGACCGTATCAAAGTGCTCATTGAAGATCGTGAAGAGATCCATAACGCCGTGCTGCATTGCAATGACTACATTGCATCTCAAGTACTGGCTACCAGCCTTGAGCTCAACTCTCAACTCTCAACTCTCAACTCTCAACCGATTGAGATGGACGGTTATAACGTGAATATTAACATTCAAAAAGCATAA
>JAFVHA010000113.1 GCA_017478035.1 Paludibacteraceae bacterium
AAGGAGTTTCTGAGAGCTGAATGCTGAAGGCTGATAGCCAACCTCCTCTACCCCTTGCCGGTCTGCTTCCCGTGCCGGGCGGACAGCATAGCCCATTTGAACCGGAGCATCACTGACTCTTGCAGGAGTATAGGCGGTAAAAGTCACCGCTTGTGCCATATCAGAGTACTCAGGTGATGGAGTAGGTGTCCAATAATAACCATTTCCGGCTTTGATGAAGTTGATGTCTGTGCCGAGGCGGTCTCCTGCTGCAGGCAGGAAGACAGCACCGGCTTCTTCCATCTGAGCCCACTCGTCCAGCGTATAGATATTGGTGGAGTAGTCGTTCGGTGTCGGGGTGAAAGTCAGGCTCGTGGGGATAGTCCAGTCGTCCGGAAGCAGGATATATCCCATTATGTCATTCACCACCGCCTGTCCTTTCAGGTTCGCCGCATCGGTACGTGTGTTGAGTAGATAATCCCATTCTTCGGCAGAGAGTGTGTACCATGTCTCGTTATTCCCGTTTACGATGGTGTTCGCCGTCCAATCTGAGTAAGAAGCATACGGTGCAGATTCTTGGGATGTTTCTACAGGATTGTTACCTGTTCCCCATCCGAAGAGGTCGATCCATCCGGAGTAGTTGGCAGCGATATTTTCATTCTTATAACCTATCATACTATATTGGCTATTTGCGAATGACCATTCGTTAGAGGAAGCTTTGTATCGTAGATTGCCTTGTGAGAAGATAACTTGTTTGTCGGCAGACACAGAGAATCGGCCGGTTAATGCTTTAGGTTCTAATTCCGGTTCTTGAGCAGTACCCGTTCCGTCGTATGTCTGAACCAAACGAACGGCTCTACGGAGAAATATCTTTTCATTATCAAACCACACACTACTTACTCCTTGCGCGGAGCAAGATAAAGAGAAACCCTTTGCTAATGTTACATCATCGTCGTATGAAAATCCCCATGCTTGTGAAGTCCAGTAATCGCCTCCTTCGTACGGATTATGATAATAATCTTTACCCGTATAATAAACAGACGGCATAAATACTGCACCAGCTACCTCCATATATCTCCAATCATTATCATCATATACGTTGATGTTTTCCGCATTGTCTGATGTTCTATAAAAATAAGCCTGATAATCAAACAGCATAGGAGATATATAAGAAAGTTCGTTCGAATTATCGCATTTAAATGTCAGCCCCTGCGGCGTGCTCCAGTCATCCGGAAGAAAAATAATACCTATTACGCCGTTGACAACTCCTACTCCCCATAGTGTACCATTATTTCTGGCGGTCAAATATTTAATCTCGTCTTGAGTTAAAGCCCGCCAAACATTAGCTTGGTTCCCTCCATTAGAGATTGCATTATAAACACCCCAATCGTAGTTAGTACCTATAATATCGGTAACATCGTACTTCGTACCCCAGGTTTCTTCTTCTTTAGTTACTAATCCCAAATAGTCTTCATAGTCAGTACTGGTCATATACGGATACTTGTCGTTGTATCCGCTTGTTCCCCATACGAAATTGTCAATCCATCCATTGAAAGTACTACTTGCTCGTTCATTGTCTTCTTGGAGGATCGTCTCCCATTGGTTTTCCGCGAATCGCCATGTACCTTGTGCTGTGCCATCCGCGGTAGCATGTGTGCCCAACATAGCATTGTATTGCAAATTACCTTTGGAGAATTGGATTTTGTCGCCATTGGCGTTGATGGTGAATCCGCCCGGCAGTGCACCTTCGGTGGCATTTGCCAATCCTGCACAGCAGAGAGCTACGAATAAAAGTAAAAATTTTCTCATAATATTTTGTTATTAAGTTATTATTGTTTAGCAATCAAGTACTCAACAAGTCCGATTATCTCGTACTTATCTCATACTTATCGCGCACTTATCACGCACTTATCACGCACTAATTTTAAGCATTCATTTCGTTAGTATTATATACAAAGTATATAATACCGAGGTATGCATTATTTTAGCAAAATCCAAGCCTTACTGCGCGATTATTACAGCGCCTTGTGCGTTATAGGTTTTGCCGTTCTTTTCGATAAGCAGCCGGCCGTCGCGAAGAAGTTTCTGAGAGCTGAATGCTGAAGGCTGATAGCCAACCTCCTCTACCCCTTGCGGGTCGGCTTCCGTGACGGTAGCGGTTGTAGTATGGAAGGTCGCGAGCGTCTGGGTGTCGTTCTTGGCCAGAATAGTGATGTTATAGTTCTTGCCGTACTCCAGACCGTTAACACGGAGTTTCCACGCTTCTCCTTCTTCAAACAACGTGTGCATCGGTGCGCGCGAGGGTGCCCTACGCGTATAAGAGGTAACATGACCTTGGGTATCTATCGTCAGTTCCATTTCGAAACTACCATCTTCGGCTGTCAGGGTGACAACATAGACAGTCGCGCCTTCCACTTGGAGCCAGTTGATATAGAGCGAGTTTTCGCCGTCGGATTGTGCCGAGACCTCTACCCCCGCCTCCACATACGTCGTCTTAGCTTTGAAAGCCCAGAGATTGTGAACTCCCCAAGCAGGGTCGTCCTTGAAATCCTGCAGCATAAAATCCCATACATAGACATACCGGTCGTTCGCTATCAAAGCGTCCTCTCCCAAACTCGGAACGAAGGTAGCCGCGCAGGTGATCTCCGTCAGTTTGTTGGTGAAAGCAAAAGCATTAGCACCTATCGTCACGAGCGTTGCCGGCAGGTAAGCTTCCTCCATATTGATGGCGAAAGCAAAGTTGGCGGCGCCGATATCTGTGATTCCTTCGCCTACTACAAGCTCTTTTATATCCGAGATATACTTTGCCCACGGCTGCTCTTTATACGTTTCATAATCCGGCATGGAGCCTTGACCGGTGATGGTCAGTTTGCCGTCTCCGGACATCTTCCATTTCAGTCCGCTGCCAAAAGTGCCTTCGGCAATAGCCGGAAGAGCACGGATATTAAAGACACCCCAGCCGCCCTCGATATAATTCGGGATGCTGCCGTCATAGACATACAGATCCACTCCGCTCGGATCAAAACCGAAAGTCAGAGGATTACTGAAGTCTATGCCGTTGTCGTAATCCGGCGCGTAATGGGATTTCATGATCAGCTTCTTAAGACCCGTGCAGCCAATGAAAGGCAGGAAATGCTGGCCCTCCGCTGCATAGTCGGCGGAAGAGAAACCGATGCTAGCTAAGGTAGAGGGGAAGGTAATTTTCTCCAGATTATGGCAACTGAGGAAAGCACCGGTACCGATTGCGGATACGCCTTCTTCGACAATCACTTCCTTGATCTCGTCCTTCACTGCGAAAGGCGAGTAGATAGGGTTGTCGAGCGTCAACTCGCCGCCCCATTCGGGAGCGTCATCGGCGCTGGAGATGGTCAGAACGCCTGTTTCGGCATCAAAAGTCCAGTTACACGTACCTGTTTTGCCCGAAGCGGGAATCTCGGCGTTCATAACTGCAGCACAGCCAAGAGCTGTGATAAAAAGGAAAATTTTTCGCATAATTGTATAGATTTTAGGATTGTTGTGTTGTTTTTTTAGTCTGCTCACGGTAAGCTGACGGTGTAACGCCAAACACGCGTTTGAAAGTACGGGCAAACGAAGCCACTTCATCGAAACCACATTCGTCTGCAATCAGCTTGAGAGGTTTGTCCTGTCCCTCCACCAGTTTGCGTGCCGCTTCATTCATTTGGATAGCCTGGAAGAACGTTTTAGGAGATTCGCCTGTGATAGCGATGATACGCCTGCGGAACGTGGAGACGGACATACCAAAGACAGAAGCAGCACTCTCGATAGTCAGCATGCCATGGGGCATATGCTGATGAACCAGTTCGGTCACCCTCGCTAAAAACAGATTATCTTCCTGCTCTTTATCCAATGTATCATTAAGATTTTTCTTGCCATTTGGAGTTTTACTGTCTTCGCGACTTGTTTTCTGCGCCATCTCCTCCATATGCTTCAACCGTTCGCGTGAGCGGAGTTGCGATACTTCCTTCAACAAATGGTCGATATGCTCCACCTGTTTACGTTCCTGCTTGCGGGAGAATATATATGTACCTGCCGACAGGCACGCGAAAAGAAGTATGATCAAGCCAATCAAAATGATATAACGCGTACGTTGCTTGCGATTGATTTGCTGCAACAGGTCATTTTCATATTGCGCCGCATATTGCGACAATTGTGCGTTCGCTTCGCGGTCATATATCGAGTCGCGCAAATGCTCAAAACGGTCTCCATGCTCCAAAGCCGCCTTGGGATCAATTCCCCTTAATGTCTCGCGCAGTCCTTTGCGCGTATGTGCTTCATTATAAATATCATGCTGCGAAAGGAAAATATCGAGCGCTTTATAATAGGCATCCGCTCCTTTCTGATTACGGCCCGTGATGTAATAAAGGTCCCCAAGATGGTTATAGGCAATCCCCAGCGAGTGGATATTCCCGCTCTGCTCCAAAACGGGTATGGCTTGCATCAGGCACTGCTCGGACTCTTCATACCGTTCCAAGACCGTCAGTGCAGCTGCCCGCTGGGTCTGACGAACCGCTGCATGCGCCTCTCTACCCAGTTGTTTCTCCATTTCCCAAGCACGCGTGGCATAAGTGAGTGTCTGCTGCACCAGGCGTTTGTCATGATTGTTGCTCAACCTGTCTGCATCGTTGAACTTATGCAGATAGACCTCGGAAGCCATGCCGTATATCACCGCCTTGCGAGACAGGTTGTCCGTTTTCTCCACATAATCAATCGCCTGCAAGATATACCTCTCCGCCTCATCTGTTTGCCTCATACTCATATAGATACCTGCGAGCGTATTGAACGACGAAGCAATATTATTCACATCGCCCGACTCCAGATCCAACTGATTACATTGCTTCGCATAAATAGCCGCACGGTCAAACTTCCCCAGACGCACATAAATCAACCCGAGTAGCGAAGCACAATCCGCCTCCATCGTCTTATCCCCCACTGCATGAGTCAAGGGCAATGCGCGCAAGGCATAAAGCTCCGCCTTCGGATAATCCTGGTTTTCATAATACCATTCAGCCGACCAATACCAAACCGACGCACATACCGAATCATGACTTGCGTCAGGGGGAAACGACAACAACTCATCCGTCAAGCCTTCCTCCGACAAATAAGCCAAAAACGCATTTGCTTCGGATACTCCGGCATGATTATTGAAGGCTTGTATTAAAGAATCCGCACTGTCCGCCCAAAGCGAACCGGCGCAAAACAAAAGGCAAATGGAAAATATTATACGGGCAGAAAAAGCTCTGCCACGTAATAGTATATTTGAGGGTCTATTCATATCGTTCATACCGAAAATTCTAAAATCGCTGCAAAGATACAACATTTTTTTCATATATCAATTAACATTTTCGTTCAAAATGACAAAAAATATTAACATTTTCGTTCAAATCGCCCATCGGCGAATAAAATTCGCACGATTTTTTATCAAAAATCTTGTGTATGTCAATAATTTTTGCTACCTTTGCGCCGAATTTGCCTAATTTCGGACAAAAACAATCAATGATAAGCATGAGAAAATCGTATCGAGTACTAAGTTTGCTGATAACAGTAAACTTATGCATGAGCCAAGTATGGGCAGCACGAGTGAGTGCAGAAGATGCGGCCCTCGTAGCCAACCGGTTCATGAATGAGTATTCTGCCAATTCGGCCGTTAGGAAAGCTTCTTCCGGCAAGCAGATGGTATTAAAGAAAGCCGCCGTGGAAGAAGAGAATCTCTTCTATGTGTATGAAAACGCCAACGGCGAAGGATGGGTGATTATTGCCGCCAACGATGCGGTCACCCCCGTGTTGGCCTATTCGAATACGGGTCATTTCCGTATGGATAACCAGCCGGCAAACATCAAGACATGGTTGAATAAATACACCGCATTCGTAAAGCAGATTGAAGCGGACGGCGTAGAGGCGAGTCAGGAGACCGCGGAAGAGTGGTCATCGCTTCGTAAGGGTAGTCGCAAAGCGAAAGGAGACGCGGTAGTAGGTCCGCTGATCACGACGACCTGGGATCAGGGAGCACCCTATTGGAACAGCTGTCCAGGCACCGGAAACGACAAAGCGTACACCGGTTGCGTAGCCACAGCTATGGCACAGGTGATGAACTACTGGGAGTGGCCGGAGAAAGGCAAAGGAAGTCATTCGTACCGACCGCTGGACGTGAATAATCCCTATCAGTATTCAAGCCGGTACACCAGCACGTTGAGTGCCAATTTCGGCAATACGACCTATGACTGGGACAACATGCTTGACGCGTACACCTACATCGACCGATACGGTTACGACCAGGAGATCTCCGGCATCTCTGAAACAGCCAAGAAAGCGGTCGCCACACTGATGTATCACTGCGGCGTAGCCATCGAGATGATGTACGGCAACGCAGACGATGGCGGTTCGGGTGGATATACCGTCAACTATAATTATTGGAACATCTCAGATATGCCTTGCGCAGAGAATGCTTTTCATGAGTTCTTCGGTTATAAGAAAAGCGAGTTGAAAAGTTACATGCGCGACGGATACGGAGGCTTCTATAGCAAATGGACGGAGGCCAACTGGAAAGCGATGCTGAAGACCGAATTGGACAAGAAACACCCGATCATGTATGACGGATCCGGTAGTGACGGAGGTCACAGCTTCATCTGCGACGGATATGACAACGCCGGATATTTCCATTTCAACTGGGGCTGGTCCGGTTCGAACGACGGTTGGTATTTATTGTCCGACCTCACCCCGGGGTCCGGAGGTGCCGGAGGCGGCAGCTACAGTTTCTCCAATAACCAAAGTGTCATCATCGGCATTGTGCCGGACGGCAAAGTGATGCCCAAACATAATGTGACATGGTCCGTGAACGGCGAAGAGTCATCAATGGAGTTCACGCAAGGAGCCGATCTGGTCTTACCGGCTGATCCGGCCAGCTGCTCGGACCATTATGCCTTCATGGGATGGACAGCCAACCAAGTAGTGAACGGAAACAAGCCGGCAGACCTGTTTTCGACTGCTGACGGCAAGACGGTGACGGAAGCCGTGACGTATTATGCCGTGTTTGCACGCATTAACGCGGATACACCGGAGCAAACCGACACATATACGTTCACTTCCGGGACATGGACGGACGAGACGAACTCATGGACAAGCGACAAAGATGCCGGCAGTTACAGAAGCGACAAAAATGGTGTACAAGTGTCCAAAACAACCACCGGTGCCGGCGCCACTTCCCGGTCATCCTTCTCCAATGTGAACAAAGTAACAGTCACCTATTGTACCACGGCCTCTCAAGGAGCCGGCGCCATGAAGGTGAGCATCGGGGAAGAGTCGGCCATCCAGTACTTCACGAACACCGGAGGCACCACCTTGCGGAACGTGGATTTTGAGTTCGACCACGCCTCGGGAGACATGTCGTTCATCATCAGTTGTACCACGAACTCTATCTTCATCCATTCTATCTCCATTACCACAGGCGGAGCATCGTACAGCCACTACGGCTTGGATTGCTCGGCGATGGAAGGTCTGAAGAGCACCCGGTCTGCATCTGTCAAGACTCAGAAAATACTCATCAACGGACAGTTATACATCCTGCACGGCGACAAGATGTACGATATGCAAGGTCGAGCCGTAAACAAAGAATAATACGCAGTTATGAAAAATATAGCATTCATCATCAATCCGATTTCGGGTTCCAAAGAGACGCAAAGCGCGAAGCGCAAGTTGCCCAAATTGATTATGCAGACCCTGGATAGCGCGCAGTGGTTGCCGAATATATCCTTCACGGAGTATCCGGGTCATGCGACCGAGTTATCCCGTCAGTATGCCCGAATGGGTTTTGACGCCGTCGTTGCCGTTGGCGGTGACGGAACGGTGAACGAAGTGGCACGCGGTCTGCATGATACCGAGACGGCGTTAGGAATACTCCCAATGGGAAGCGGAAACGGTTTTGCACGGCACCTCAATATTCCCATCCGCATCAACAAAGCGGTGGAGATGCTCAATCACTCCGAGCCGATCCGTGTGGACTACGGTCTGGCCAACGGACATCTGTTCGTCAGTACATGCGGTACGGGTTTTGACGCCGTAATAGCCGACCATTTTGCGGTAAGCAACAAACGGGGTTTTGCCTCGTATCTGCAAAATATCCTCAAGGATGTGTTCTCCTATACGCCGCAGACCTATCATATTGTCGGTGACGGTCTGGACGTGACGCACAAGGCTTTCCTGATCACTTTTGCGAACGCCAACCAGTGGGGTTATGAAGCGCTGATTGCTCCGAAAGCGAGTGTGCAGGACGGTAAGATGGATATCATGATGATGTCGAGCAATGCCATCTTAGGCAGCGCCTCGCTGGCGTTGCGCCTGTTCGCAGGCAGTATCGATGACAGTCATTTTATGGACACTATCCGGGCGCGGGAGGTCACTTTGGAACGCGAGAACGCAGCGCCTTTCCATATTGACGGCGACCCGATTGAGATGGAGAAAGATATTCATATCAAGATTGTTCCGGACGGATTGAGAGTGCTGGTGGAAAAACGGTTTTAATGATGGAATGATGGAATGATGGAATGATAAAATGATGTAATGATGGAACTGAAGATTATCAATAAGAGTTCGAATCCGCTGCCTAAGTACGAAAGTGAGCAGGCAGCAGGAATGGACATTCGATGCAATATCAGTGAAGCGATCACGTTGCAGCCGATGGAGCGCCGGTTGATTCCGACGGGGCTGTTTATCGAGTTACCTGCCGGTTACGAAGCGCAGATACGTCCTCGAAGCGGTCTGGCACTCAAACGGGGTCTGACGGTGCTGAATACGCCGGGCACTATTGATGCCGATTATCGTGGCGAAGTGGGCGTGATTCTTATCAACTTAAGCGGCGAGGCGCAGACGATCGAACCCGGCGAACGGATTTGTCAGATGGTCATCGCCCGTCATGAGACGCCGGAAGTGGTGGAAGTAAACGAGTTAAGCGACACCGAACGGGGTGCCGGTGGGTTCGGACATAGCGGGAGAAAGTAGTTGAGAGTTAAAAGTTTCATAGTATTTTTGGCGTTGCTGATGGTCTTGCCGTTGGGTGCGAAGAAGCAGGCCAAGCCGACATCGCTCACTGCCGAGCAGGAACAGCAGTTCGAATACTACTGGTACGCCGCCAAGCAGGCTATCAGTCAGGAACGCTACGCCGACGCCTACGCGCTGCTGGAATTCTGCCATATGCTCAAACCCGATGACGGTCAGACGCTGACGTTTCTCGGCATCATCTATGACGGGATAGGACAGAAAGAACGGGCACACGAAGCGTTCCGCGCGGCCTACCAAGCCGACCCGGAGGGCCAATGGCAACGATGGTTGGAGCGACAACTGCAGCAACAACTTAACGACTCCCAGTGGAAAGAGGCGCTGAAGACGCAGGACGAGATTGACCGCCACCAGAAATTCGACGCCACGAGTGCCTACACCCGGTTCCGTATTTACGTATCGTGGGGTAAGTACCGCAAGGCACTCGCTGCGCTTGACCGGTATCTGGAGACGGACCCGACGAACCTCCAGTTCCTGTTGCTCCGTATGGAGTTTATGGAGCGCATCCACGCCAAGCCCGCAGAGTTATACGCCATGTACGAGCGCGTTTTGGCCATCGAACCTATGCATTTGGGCGTACTTAATAACTACGCTTATTACCTGGCGACGCACAAAGGAGACCTGCAGAAAGCCGAACGGATGAGTGCGATCACCATCCGCGAAGAACCCAAC
>JAFVHA010000057.1 GCA_017478035.1 Paludibacteraceae bacterium
CTGACGGCGGATGAGAAGAAAGTGTTCGACCTCGTGGCATTGCATTTCATTGCGGCTTTCTATCCCGAATGCGAGGTGAGCAATACTACCGTGCTTGCCAAAGCCGGAGAGATAGATTTCAAGGTAACCGGCCGTGAGGTGATCAAACCCGGTTGGCGGACCGTCTTCGGCAAAGAGGAATCGGAAAACTCAGACAACTCGGATAACTCGGAAAACTCCGATAATTCAGAATCCTCCAAATCTCTGCCGTCCTTTACGAAAGGGGAGAGCGGACCTCACGAACCCGTGCTCAAAGAGAAGACGACTACTCCGCCCAAATATTATACCGAGGCGACACTCCTCCGTGCTATGGAGACCGCCGGTAAGACTGTCGAAGACGAAGAACTGCGCGACGCCATGAAGGAAAACGGTATCGGCCGTCCTTCCACCCGTGCCGCTATCATCGAGAAACTCTATCAGCGTAAGTATATCGTGAAGCAGGGCAAGTCGCTGCGCGCTACGGAAACCGGCATCAACCTCATTCAACTCATCATCTCTCCCTTGCTCAAATCGGCGGAGTTGACCGGTCTTTGGGAGAAGAAACTGCGTGAAATAGAGCGGGGCGAATATACGGCGCAGGATTTCCTCAACGAACTCAAGGAGATGACTTTCGGTGTTGTCCGCGATGTCAAATCCAACAAGGCAGGCATGCTCTGTCCGGTCTGCCGCCAAGGACTTATCATCCGGGGGAATACCCGTTACGGATGTTCCCGTTGGCGCGAAGGATGTACTTATGCCGAGGCATTCTGATTTAAGATTTTTGATTTAAAATTTGCGATTTGCTAAGTCTATTTTGCAAAAATGGGTATTAATTTACTATTTTCGTCAAAAAATACACATTTATATGTGTTTTTTTTTGTACCTTTGCCGCCGATTTATTACTAACTTATGGAATAAGTAAGAAATAACAAACAAAAAATTTAATATCAACCAACAAATTTTCTTTATGAAACTGAATGTCAGTGTGTTCCGTACCATGATGCTTTCGGCCCTGCTGCTTGTCGGCTTGGCTGCTGAAGCGCGTGTGATTAGCGGAACGGTAAAAGACCCGACCGGAGAGACGATTATTTCGGCTTCCGTGGTCGTGAAGGGTACCACGATCGGTACAGTGACAGATTTTGACGGTAATTACACCCTCGATGTTCCGGATGACGCAAAGATCCTGGTCTTCTCCTACATCGGTATGAAAACCCAGGAGCTGGAGATTACCGGTAATGTGATGAACGTAGTATTGTCCGAGAACTCGGAGGTGCTGGAAGAGGTCGTTGTTACCGGTTATGGTACAACCAAGAAGCGTGATCTCGTTACCGCGGTTTCTTCCGTCAGTGCCGAGCAGTTGAGGGATGTGCCGGTGGCATCAGCCAGTGAGGCTCTCCAGGGAAAACTCGCCGGTGTGCAGGTAACGACTCCTGAAGGTGATCCTGATGCGGATGTGCAAATCCGTGTACGTGCCGGTACTTCGTTGACGCAGTCGAACGACCCGTTGTATATCGTGGACGGTTTCCCGGTATCCAGTATTTCCGACATCGCTCCCGGTGACATCGCTTCGATGGACGTCCTCAAGGATGCTGCGGCTACCGCCATCTACGGTGCGCAAGGTGCTAACGGCGTTATCATCATTACTACCAAGGATGTGGCTGCTACGGAGGAAGACAAGGTGCAGATCCATGTGGACTATACCGGCTATGCAGGATGGAAGAAAATGGCGAAACGCTATGACATGATGAACACGCGCGATTTCGTGTTGATGCAATACGAGGCGGCTTATCTGATCAAGGGTAAGGACAATATGAACAGCGCTTTCTATGCGGCTTACGATCCCAAATATGCGGCTTCTTCGCTTGAGGCGGACAAGATGACGATGGTCAGCTTGCTCGATTATTGGGACGATGGAACGCACTATACCGATTGGCAGGAAGAGACTTTCGGACTGACGGGTATCAACTCGAATCATAACATCTCTGTTTCCGGTGGTAATAAATTCGCTACCTTCAATTTGACCTACAATCGTATTGACGATAAGGGAATCATGTACGGTTCGAACTATTCGCGTAACAACATCGCCTTCAAGGGCAAATTCAAACCGCTGAAGGGCATGACGATAGGTGTCACCACTCGATACAGCAATACGCATGTGTTAGGTGCTGGTGCCAATACTTCGGAGGACACCGGTTCCAAGACCGAGAGCCGTGTGCGCAATGCGGTGGCTTATACCCCGATCAAACTTCTGAAGAACCAGTCTACGGATCCGGATGCAGACCGTTTCGGTTCGCTCTACGATCCTATTACCACGATTGATCATAACTACAAAAACAAGGTCGATAACAAGTGGTTTATTGACGGTTATGTTCAGTATAAGTTCCTCAAGGACTTCACGATCAAGGTAGATGTAGGTTATGAGAGCCGTGATATCCAGACCGATCGTTTCTACGGTTGGACCACATATTACTCCGGCCCTAACGGTTCTGCAAAGGGCGTTCGTTCGGCCGGAACCGGAGAAGCGATCGGAGAAGATAAGGGTAACGCCATCATGACGGACTACAAGACCTCCCGTTTCCGTAATGTGAATACATTCGAATATGCGCATAAATGGCACAACGCGCATAATTTCTCCGTATTGGTGGGCGAGGAAATGAATATCTACAAAGGCGAGACTCGTACGACCAATCTGTATGGCTTCGAGAAATATTTCACCGGCGAAGAGGTGTTCAAACATCAGGGTCTGGCATTGGCTTCGACGGCATCCAACCTGATCGATCCGACGGATAACATGCTCTCTTTCTTCACGCGTGCCAACTATGATTACAAAGGACGTTATTACATCACCGCTACATTCCGTGCCGATGGTTCGTCCCGCTTCTCGAAGGGTAATCGATGGGGCTTCTTCCCCTCTGTAGCGGCCGCTTGGCGTATAGTGGATGAGCCGTGGATGGAGCCGGCACAAAATGTGTTGTCGAACCTCAAACTGCGTCTCAGTTACGGTACGGTAGGTAATAACAAAGTCAAACTCGGATTCATTACCCAGCAGTACTCTACGGGCACATCAACGGCTACGCCGTTCTGGTCGAATACATTGGCGGACGGAGGTGGCTCTTCGCAACCGACAGCGGCTAACCCGGACCTCAAATGGGAGACTACCATTACCCGTGACCTTGGTATCGATTTCGGTTTCTGGAATGAGCGTTTGAGCGGAACGATTGACCTCTATTGGAATAATACCAAAGACTTGATTCTGCTCTACAAACTCGGCGGTGCAGGTGGTTATACCAATCAGTATCGTAATATCGGTTCTACCGAGAATATGGGTGTCGAGTTCTCGGTTACCGGAGTGATTCTGGATAAGAGATCAAAAGATCTCAGTTACGGATTGTCCGTTTCGGCGAATATCGCTCATAACCGCAACCGAGTTGTCGCTCTGGGTGACAAGACCGAGTATGAGGCAGCCAGTGACTGCTTCAGTGCCGGTTATGTAAACTCGGACTATGAGTATAAACTGACGGTAGGTTCGGCTATCGGTAATATCTACGGCTATAAGACGGACGGATGGTACACACCGGAAGATTTCGATCTCTATGATGCCACGAATGACCGCTGGTTGAAGCTGAATAAGACAACGGGTATCTATGAGCCTGTATCAACTCCGTTGACCAAGTCCAATTACGCACGTCCGGGTATGACCAAAATAGTCTCGAATGAACGCGAGGTATTGGGTAACACCACTCCGGTCATCAATGGTGGTTTCGGACTCAATTTCCATATCGGCGGCGACGAATGGGGTAAGTTTGATGTAGCTACCCAGTTTACCTACAGCGTAGGCAATAAGGTGCTCAACCTATCTGCGTTGGATTATACCACCATCATCGAGAATACGGTGTCGCGTAACTGCTTGAATACCATCTCGATGAATAACCGCTATTCGATGTTCCAATTGGGCGCCAAGGAGTATGAGTATATTCCGGAAGGCGCTACTAAGAGCACGATTGACGGATCCAAGGTTTCCGGCGGTACTGCCGGTACTCCGGTATCTGTTGTACAAGGTGCCGCATACACTGCTTTGGCGGCTCGTCTGGCAGAGCGTAACAGCGGGGCGACGGCGGCCAACCCTGTTTCCGATATGTTTGCACTCACGGATAAATACGTTGAGGACGCCAGCTTCCTCCGAATGAGTTCCTTCACGGTAGGTTACTCCCTCCCGGAGAAATATCTCAAGAAAGCGTATATTCAGAAACTGCGTGTGTTCTTCACCGCTTCGAACCTGTTCTGCGTAACGAAGTATTCGGGTGCGGATCCTGAGGTGGATACGCGTTCCAAGTTGAATCCGCTGACGCCGAACGTGGACTTCTCTGCGTTCCCGAAGAACAGAGCGTTCAACTTCGGTTTGAATCTGTCGTTCTAATAGCTAATAATTCAGTAACGTATAAATATCGAAACATATGAAAACTAACAAGATTATTTGGGGTGTTCTCCTTGCAGTCCTTGCAACGTCTTGCAATTTCCTGGAATCTGAATCCCCTTCAGCGATGGATGCTAAAACGATATTTACCAATCCGTCTCTTACCGGACAGGCAATCGCGGCAGTCTATGATCTGATTGGCAGTGACAAAGGCTATCGAAATCGTTTGGCATGTGGCTACATGGGCCTGAATACCGATCTGGAGCATAACAGAAAGAATGACGGTAAGGCCGACTACGCCATCTATATGATGACCCCGGTCTCGTCCGACCTGACCAATGCGCAAGGTAAGGATCCGTGGGGTTATTTCAATGTGGGTGTGGAGCGCTGTAATAATATCATCGAAGGTCTGGAGGCCAATGCCGACCTCTCCGATGCCCAACTGTCTTATTACCTCGGCGAGGCTTATTTCCTCCGTTCTTTCCTGTACCTCGACATGGTCAAACTGTGGGGAGATGTACCGGCTCGTTTCGAATCGGTGGCGAAAAATCCGGATGGTGCACGCACGCCCAAAACCAATCGTAATGAGATCTACGAGCACTTGCGTGGTGACCTGAAGAAAGCGGCGGAGTATCTGCCGTGGTCCAGTGAGTGTCCGGGTTCGGCGGCCAATAGAACCGACCGTCCGTCCAAGGCGGCTGCGTACGCGCTCCTTATGCGTAATGATATGTATTATGCCGGCAAATCCGTTCGTCCGGCTACGTACATGAACGGCCCGGTAGAAAACGTCGATGCCGCGAAGCGCAAAGAACTCTATGAAGAGGTGCTTTGGGCGTATTCGCAAATCAAAGCAGGACCGAATGAGGAGTCGAAATTCCTCTCCTCGTACGAGCAGGTATTCCGTAATGTATGCGAGGATGTAACGAACTACTATAAGTCCGAGATGATCTGGGAGATCCCGTTCAACGACGGCGCGCGTGGCCAGTTCCTGCAGTATAACTGCCCGAAGAGTTCGGACGCCTTGAAAGGCTTGAAGAATAATACTTCCGGCTCCACGAACTCGGTAGTGGCTATCGTGCCTACACTCTATTTCGATTACGAGGATGGCGACCCGCGCCGCGATGTAGTGTTCGCGAAATTTGACTGGCGTTACGACAACGGTTCCACGTTCAACAAGGATGCGGATGTGGTGAAAGCGGTGTTCCCGGAAGTGGACGTGGCTAATAAGGAGAAATTCCTCTATCAGAAATTCCAGATGATTGATAACTGGTACTTGGGTAAATACCGTGTGGAGTGGATGAAACGTGAGCGTACAGGTAACGACGACGGTATTAACTTCCCGGTGATCCGTTATGCCGATGTATTGCTTATGGCGGCTGAGGCTTCACTCGGCGGACTGACCAAAGATGAACCGGCTAATCTCCACGGTGTGGATGGTAAAGCCTGCTTCGACCGTGTGCGTGCACGTGTCGGCTTGGCAGCCAAAGAACTGACGATGCCTAATATCCAGGATGAGCGCAAATTCGAGCTCGTAGGCGAGTACGTACGTAAATGGGACTTGATGCGTTGGGGTATCTTGAAGGATAAACTGGTGAGCGAGCACAAACGTATTGAGGATCTCAACAGCCATGCCGGAGACTATGCCGAGTTGCCCGATACCATCTATTTCAAGTATAAGAAAGTGGCGAGTGCTGATTATTGCTATAATACCACTATTAAGGGCTATGTGATTGATTCTATCTGGGGTCTGAAACCCGGCGAGAAAGGCAAACCGGCTTCGTATAGCGATGAAAATAAATGGATTAAGAAAGCGCTCTATGAAGAGTCTTCCGGCCGTGTATTGGCTACCAGCAAATATGTACTCTTTAATCGCGATCATCCGGAGCACCTCAATTCGCGTCAACTATGGCCGATCTTCAACGTGAACTTGGGAGAGGACTTCCTCTGGAACGATTACGGGTACGATAACTAAGATTGCATTCATGAAAAAAACAGGTATTCTGATACTACTGACCTTGGTTTGTCTTGCGTGCCAGAAAAAAGGTACGCAGGACGATCCGTCGCCGTCGTACGACAAGGCGGAACTTGAAAAAGCCTGCCGTTATGCCCAGGGTGGCGGTGCTGCTGCTACCGGTGGAGCGGGTGGGTCCGTGATCTATGTGACGATGCTTACCGATGAAATTGACAAGGGTACCGGAATACCGATGGGGGGTACGTTGCGTTATGCGGCTGAGTATCAGTCGGGCGCGCGCGTAATCCTCTTTAATGTGTCTGGAACGATTCATCTCAAGAGTCCCCTGAATATCAAGAATAGCCACATCACGATTGCCGGCCAGTCGGCGCCGGGAGACGGTATATGCGTTGCGGATTATCCGATTATCATCCAGACCAATGATGTTGTCCTCCGCTTTATACGGTGCCGTTTGGGTAATGAATCGCTTAAGATTGACCCGACGACCGATTACGATGCCCTTTCTGTCAATAACAGCAAAGGTGTGCTGATTGACCATTGTTCTTTCTCCTGGTCCGTGGATGAGTGCGTGAGCTGTTACGGAAATGAGAACTTCACCCTCCAGTACTGTTTCATTACGGAGTCGCTTCGTAACGCGGGACATGTCAAAGGAGCGCACGGCTACGGAGGTATTTGGGGCGGTAAGAACGCTTCGTTCCATCATAATCTGTTGGCGCATCATGACAGCCGTAATCCGCGTTTTGACCATGACTACGTCAATATCACATGCGCCGGACCTATTGACTTCGTCAATAATGTGATCTATAACTGGGGCAATAACTCCTCGTACGGCGGAGAAGGATCCAGCAAAGGAGCCGGTGGACGTCATATCAACATGGTCAATAACTACTATAAGTACGGCCCTTCGACCAATACGAAAGTCCGTTCAAGAGTGGTTGACCCATGGACTTCCTGCTCGAATTGTACAAGTGCCAAAGACGGTAGAGTGGAGCCGGGCGGAAAACTCATTCCCCCGGTCATCTTCCTGAGCGGCAATTACATGTTCGACTCCGAAGAAGTGACGGCCGATAACTGGAAAGGCGCTACGCATTCGGATAAAGAGATTGTGGCGGCGTCCCGTTGGACGGACGGACTCACCGCTTTGACCGACGAGCAGACGGCGCTTGCCGCTTACGAGACCGTGCTCGCCAAAGCCGGCTGTTCACTCAGCCGCGATGCGGTGGATCTGCGTCTCGTGAAGGAAGTACGGAACGGAACTGGCAAACTGATTGATAAACCCGCTGATGTAGGAGGATGGCCAGATTTGAAGGAAGGAACAATTCCTCAGGACTCCGACGGAGACGGGATTCCGGACGAATGGGAAATCAAATACGGATTGGATCCGCATAAGTATTCGGACGGACAATTATGCTCGCTCGTCGATAATGTGCATAATATAGATGTGTACCTCAATTATATTGTAAAAGACCTCTATTAAGGAGAAAAATCAGCACAAAAATAGAAAAATGTCAATTATTGCACATTTTTCAGCAAAATTTAGTTGCTTATATCATAAAAAAGCAGTACTTTTGCCGCAGATTTGTAAATATAACTTTACAATTAACAAAAATATTAACTTTTAAAACTCAACAATTATGAAGAAAATTTTCCTTTTTGCAGCTGCTGCTGTTGCAGCAATGACAGTTAACGCAAGGCTAGTTAATTTTGCCGGCATTATTGACAAAACAAGTGAGGCTTCGGCTAAGAGTTCTTGTGAGGCCGCTTGTAAGCTTACTAATCTTACTGCTGCAGGTCTTGCTAATTCAACTAAAACTGCTTATTGTGCTGAATTAACACAAACGACCGGTACGACTGAGTGGGGTAATACAATTTTGAAACTGAAAGCTGATGCTCAGGTTTATTTTGAGTTCAAGGATAAGAACAACTCAAAAAAGGTTGCTAAATTCTGGGCTGATTATTTCCAACCGAGCGGAAAGGCTGTTTGTTTGGTAATTTCAGGATTGAATAGAGGTGACAAAGTGACCCTTAATCTGAAAGAGGCTTTGAATAAGGAAACTCTTATTGAGGGCGCAACTGTAGCAAGTAGCGATATGGATAGCGAGGCTATTGAACTTACCGCTGACGCTGCAGAGATTCGTGTTTATTCTACCAACGTAGCTGGTGATGCAGACGCTAAATGGAAACTCGTTTCTGTAGAAGTTCCGGGTGAGCAAGGTATCAACAACACCAACGCAGAGTCTGTTAAGGCTGTTAAGCGCGTTGTTGACGGTCAGGTTGTTATCGAGCGTGACGGTCGTCTCTTCAACCTCCTCGGTGCTGAGATTGCTCGCTAATCAATGACGATCATATCATAAAACAGGCTCGCACACGCGAGCCTGTTTTGTTAGGGAAATGTTCTGTTTTTCACGGGACCATCACGGGACCATCTCCTGAGAATCCGCCAATCAGAACATTTGGACTACTCTAACTCCTTTCCGTTCCAGGTGATGTTTTTGGCGTGCTTAATCTCGTTCTCCTTGGCGGGAGTGATGATGCAGTTTTGGAAAGTGATGTCTTCCGCGTAGTCAAAACTCATGCCTTCGCGTGTTCCGTACCAG
Source organism: Paludibacteraceae bacterium (assembly GCA_017478035.1). Taxonomy (GTDB): domain Bacteria; phylum Bacteroidota; class Bacteroidia; order Bacteroidales; family Paludibacteraceae; genus Colicola. The sequence continues at coordinate 9,002 of JAFVHA010000057.1, forward strand.
TTGACACCGTCGAAAAGGATGTCATGAACCGGCAGACCCTTCAAACCGGTCATCTCTACGGCCTTGCGAGGATTGACGCACGTGATATTGCGGAACGTGAAATTGCTCCACTCGGGGAAGAACTTACTCTTGTCGTCGCTATCCGTCGCGCCTTTACCTCCTGCAGCACGGTCGGCATAACCCGACTCGAAGAAGAAAGCGGACTCACGGATATTCTTCATCACGATATTGATGCAGTAGATATCTTTGCACCAACCGCCACGACCCGGCGCCGATTTGAAACGGCAACCGACATCTGTGCCATCGAATACGCAATCTTTCACGATGATACGTTGCATACCGCCCGAATATTCGGAACCGATAACAAAACCGCCGTGTGCCCGGTAAACGGTATCGTTGCAGATCAGTAAATCGCGTTGCGGACCGGCATCCACACCTTTCTGACCCGCGCCGCCTTTCATACACAGACCGTCGTCACCGCAGTTCACACTGCAGCCGGCGATAAGCGCTACCTGTACGTTACCCGGATCGATAGCATCGCCGTTCTGCGCCCACCATGGGCAGTCAATCGTCACATTCTCAATGATCAGATTCTGGATGCGTGTCGGTACAAGATGCAACTTCGGACTGTTGCGAATCGTCACTCCCTCAATCACCACATTCTTCGAATCAACAATATTGACTAAAGTCGGACGCATATTGCTTTGCGCTTCCGGCGTAGCGGCGATATTGGGAATACCTAACTCCGGCTTCAAGTTGAACGGATACCATATACGATAGGTCTTGTCGTCCTGTTTGAGCGTACCGCCCAGCGCTAAAGCCTCTTCCCATACATCGTTCAGACCGCCGTCACGCACCACTTTCTTCTCTTTGATTGGACGCCATATAAATCCCTGACCGTCAATCACACCCTTACCGGTGATACCTACGTTCTCCAGTTTGGAACCGCGAATGAAAGCGTTGCATTTCTTACTTCCGTCGCGCAGACTGTCGCTCTCCTGAACGTACAACTCTCGGTTCTCGCTGAAGAGTAAAGTGGCACCTTTGCTCAAGTGCAGGTCGATATTGCTTCTCATCACGATCGGACCGGTTTTCCAAACGCCTTTTGGTACAATCACATGACCGCCGCCTTGCTTACTCAGCTCTTTGATGGCTTTGTTAATCGCCTCGCCGCAGTCGGTCTTGCCGTCCGGTACTGCCCCATACTGCGCAATATTCACTGCTGCCGCAGGGAATTTCACTTCCTGTACATGCTCGATCTCAATCGGCAGATCCACATAGTACTTGTCGTACTTACTCTGTGCGCTAACCATCAGCGCCGCGCCCACCATCAGGGCAGAAATAAAGAGTTTCTTCATATTGTTGTTTTTTTTATGGTTTTCTTCTAGTTATCTAGAAATCTAGAATTCTAGAGATCTAGTTTTCTAAAAATCTACTATCAATTATCATGCCAATCCGGCAATCTTCAACGCCGCATTGATCCCGTCTAACGCACTGCTTGTGATGCCTCCGGCATAACCTGCTCCCTCACCACAAGGGTACAAACCCGGTGTGCTGACGCTCTCCAGCGTCTCCGGATCCCGCACTATCCGCACAGCACTGCTGCTCCTACTCTCTACGCCTACAATCACCGCCTCATTTGTCAGGAAACCCGGATATTTCTTGTCAAAATCCCGAAAACCCTGTTGCAGCCTTTTACCGATAGGTGCCGGTAACCACTGATCCAACCGGCTCGGAACAATGCCCGGCAGATAACTGCATGCCGGCAGATCCTTACTTGCTTTCCCCTCTACAAAATCCTTCATCCGTTGCGCCGGTGCTACGGAGGTCTGTACTCTGTCAGTGAAACGGTCTGTATTCTGTATTCCTTTAAGGGCTTGCTCCCATGCAAGCCGCTCAATGGACTCTTGGAACTCTAATCCACGTAGTGGATTCTCTCCACGAATATCTTCCGGATTGATTTGTACAACCATTCCGGAATTCGCGTAAGGGCTGTTCCGGTGACTCGCCGACATTCCGTTCACGACGCATGTCCCCTCACTGCTTCCTGCCGGTACAATATGGCCGCCCGGACACATACAGAACGAATACACTCCTCGTCCATCTACCTGCGTCACCATCGAGTAACTCGCATTCCCGACGTAGTCAATCAATTCGGTCTGTATTCTGTTAGTGAAACGGTCTGTATTCTGTACTCTTAGATGATACATCAACCGGTTGATCAGACTTTGCGGATGTTCTATTCGCACGCCTATCGCAAATCCTTTTGTCTCTAATTGCACCCCCTCTTCCGCCAACATCCGGTACGTATCGTGTGCCGAGTGCCCAATCGCGAGAATAACAGGACATTTTCCATTTTCCATTTCCCATTTTCCATTTTTGAGGCTTGTCACACAAGTCTCGAAATGGATCTCTCCGCCCTTTTCGAGAATCGTTTCTCTCATTCGCTTGATGATCCCCGGTAACTTGTCGCTGCCTATATGCGCGTGTGCCTCATATAATACGGTGTCCGGAGCTCCGAAATAATGGAAGATCTCCATTACCCGTTGCATGTTTCCCCGTTTCTTCGAGCGCGAGAACAGTTTGCCGTCACTGAAAGTACCGGCTCCCCCTTCTCCGAAGCAATAGTTCGATTCCGGATTCAGCCCCTCGTTGCGGTTCAGCAATGCGATATCGCGTTTCCGTTCGCTTACCTCCTTTCCCCGCTCGTAGATAATCGGCTTGATACCATGCTCCAACAGCGTCAAGGCTGCAAACAGACCGGCCGGACCGGCTCCGATGATGACAACCGACCGTTTCGCCTCATGCACATCTTGGAACACGGGTGGTTCGTAGAGTGGAATAGGGGCATCCTTTGGTATGGGTTCCCCTTTCTCGTCCGTCAGTATAGTAAGATGCACGCGCAACTCTCGCTGCCGTGCATCTACACTGCGTTTCACTATCCGCCATTGACTCTCAGCTTCATAAGCCTCTTTTGGCGAAAGGATATATTGCTTTGTATTGTCCATTTATCCTCCCTTCCTTTTAGGGAAGGGTCGTGGTTAGGCTTCCTTAGCCTATCTTAGCCAATACTGCCTCCAGTCCGAGTTCTTTCACTTTCTCGCCAATCTTGGCCTCCAACTCTTCGCACAGGTCCGGATTGTCAGCCAGCACATCTTTCACTTTGTCGCGGCCCTGACCTAATTTCGTGTCGCCGTAACTGAAGAACGAACCGCTTTTCTTGATGATTTCGGTTGCAACGGCAAAATCGAGAATCTCTCCGATACGCGAGATACCCTCGTTGAACATCAGGTCGAACTCTGCTTTCTTGAAGGGCGGTGCCACTTTGTTCTTCACCACTTTGACGCGTACCTGGTTACCCTTGATCTGGTCGCCGTCTTTGATCTGACCCATACGACGGATGTCCAGACGTACGCTTGCGTAGAACTTCAAGGCGTTACCGCCGGTGGTTGTCTCCGGATTACCGAACATCACGCCAATCTTCTCGCGTAGCTGGTTGATGAAGATCACCGTCGTGCCGGTCTTGTTCACCGATGCAGTCATCTTACGCAATGCCTGACTCATCAAGCGAGCCTGCAAGCCCACTTTGTTGTCTCCCATCTCACCGGCAATCTCAGCCTTCGGCGTCAGTGCCGCTACGGAGTCAATGACGATGAGGTCCACGGCGGCCGAACGGATAAGCTCGTCCGCGATATCGAGTGCCTGCTCGCCACTGTCCGGCTGGGCAATCAGCAAATCATTGATATTCACGCCGAGTTTCTCTGCATAGAAACGGTCGAAAGCATGCTCCGCATCAATAATAGCAGCGATACCGCCTGTTTTCTGAACCTCTGCCATCGCGTGGATAGCCAGCGTCGTCTTACCGGACGACTCCGGACCGTATATCTCGATGATACGTCCGCGTGGATAACCGCCTACGCCTAACGCATAGTTCAAGCCTAAACTGCCGGTCGGTATAACCGCTACGTTCTCAATGTTCTCGTCGCCTAACTTCATGATGGCGCCCTTACCGAAGTTCTTGTCAATCTTATCCATCGCCGCCTTCAATGCTTTCAGTTTGTCAGCCGATGGTGCTAATTTTTCTGCCATAAATATATTTGTATTTGAATCGTTCGAGACAGGTACATTTTCCGCTGCAAAGATACGAATAATTATTGACATACGCAAGGATTATTGTAAAAAATAATTTTCCCGTGTGTTTTTTTACGGAAAAACTTGCGTATGTCGTTTAATTTGTATAATTTTGCACTCGGTTATAATGCCCGAGGCGCAAAAAAGTAATAATATGAACAAACTCTTAAAAAGAATTTTTTCCTTATTGTGTATGGTCGGACTGACCGGCATTGTGTCTGCGCAGTCCGTGTCGTATGATTTCTGGGATTGGCAGGATCACGGGGGTGTGGCAGCCATTACGGATACCCTGTTTTGCCGTATATTGGACGAAAATAATGCGCAGATTGCTCAAGTGGGTTCCCAACTGTTGGACAGTGTGCTCAATATTCCCGAGACCGTCACCAATCATGATACAGGCAAAACCTATAAGGTCACAGTGCTGGGCGAGTACTCCGTGAGCCTCATGAATTCCTATCCGGAATTCCTGAAGGTGCTTCGTCTCCCGAAGACAGTGACCGAGGTGGCTTTCCAGCGCATGACCCTCTCGGAACTCGATTCTTGTATGGTGGATGAACAAAGCGAGACGTTTTCCTCTATAGACGGCGTGCTGTTCACCAAGGACCAATCCTCGCTCATGATTTGTCCTCCTTACAGGAGTGGTGTATATACGATTCCCGAAACTGTAACAGCCATTAACGACTATGCTTTCCAATGGTGCAGCAAACTCACGCAGGTCAAGATGCCGGAAGGCGTAAGCAGAATAGGATACATGGCTTTCTCGTACTCGGGCTTGACGTTCGTCGATATGCCGAATAGTGTATCCGAGATATCGGGCTCGGCGTATCGCGACTGTAACGCGCTCAAGACCGTGAAGATGGGTAAATATGTGAATTCGATAGGCAACGAGGCCTTCCAGAACTGCAGCGCCCTCAGTGCCGTCTATTGTGCGACGATGAACCCGCCTTCACTCGGTGAGGATGTGTTCTCCGGATGCGCCAATCCGGACACCCTCTTTGTGCCGTACGAAGTGGTGGACACCTATAAGGAGATTACCAAATATAAAAGAGCTTTCGACGGACGGATCTTCAGTTTCTCGGATGTGGGAACAGTAACGACCAACTCGGCTTCCCTCATGTGGGTGGCAGATTCCACCGTCACGCTTTATACCGTCTCCATCTTTACCGGCGGCGAGTTGTTCGCTACGTATTATGTAGATGGCAAAGGTCAGATTATTCCCGAGGCGCCGCTACCTCAGCAAAGGATGCTTATGTATGCGGACACCACCGTCAATTCCACCGAGTATTTTGTCATCACCCTCAGCGACTTGACGGCGAATACCGTCTATACCTATACGATTGTAGGAACCGATATTCATGAAACTCCGGTGTATTACGAACAGGGTCAGTTCGAGACGAAGAAGACAATGGGATTACCTGCCGAGGAAGCGGTCGTTCCGCGCCCTGCGCGCAAAAGGATTCGCGAAGGACAGGTCCTGATTGAGAAAGACGGGAAAGTCTATACGCCTCAAGGCATCGAACTCTTCTGAGCAAAATGCCGGCAGTATGGTTGAAGTCCGCAAGTCTCGCAATGAGGCTTGCGGGCTTGGCATATATAACGGCCGTGAAGCAGCAGCCAGTGGTGCGCTTTGGGGATGATAGACTCCGGGATATATTTCACCAGCGTTTTTTCAGTCTGCAGCGGGTTCTTGCTGTGGGTCGTCAGTCCTAACCGCTCACTCACGCGGAAGATATGCGTATCGACGGCCATCGTCGGTTGATTCCAGATAACCGCACACACCACGTTCGCCGTCTTGCGTCCCACGCCCTGCAGTGTCTGCAGGTCTTCGATATTGTCCGGCACCATACCATCATAGACCTCTACCAGCCTCTTCGCCATTTCTACCAGATGTGTAGCCTTGGAACGCGGATAACTGACGGATTGGATATATTCGAATACTTCATCGCTCGTCGCCTTGGCTAATGTTTCGGGCGTAGGGTAGGCTTCAAACAAAGCCGGCGTGACCATATTCACCCGTTTGTCCGTGCATTGCGCAGACAGCATTACCGCTACGAGACATTGGAACGGATTATAGAAATTCAGTTCGCTCTCCGCTACCGGCATGTTGACCTCAAACCATGCCAGAATATGCTCAAAACGCTGTCGGGTGGTCATACAATTTACAAGGTACTATTTACAAGATACAATTTACTCAAATACTGTAGCAGTTGGGTTGCCTGTGTCTGAACAGTTGTGGTCTCGGCACTGATCTCGCGTTTCTGAAGGCGAAGCATCATAATCTGATAGAGCAGTACCAGACAGGCCTCGATATCGCTCATGGTTGGACGGTCGGTCTTGGCTTTGAGCAGGTTCAGTTGCGGCGTCAGACGAATGACAGCGGCGCGGTACATCGCGTCCTCATCCAACAACTGTGCGTGCAGCCCTTCCAACTCCGACAACGCATTATTCGCCAACTGCAGATGGCCGCCGTCCATAATGCCTTCACGGTGCATCATCTCGTTCAGTTCATGCAGTTCCGGCGTGGCGTCGGCGTTCTGAGGAAACGCACGCAGATAGTCTTCCATCTGCCATAAATAGAGAATATATTCCGCTATGTTGTCTTTTTTACTCTTCATCGTCAAAATCTATTTCATCCAGGTAATGGTCACTCATGAAGGTCTCGATATCGCGGCGGTCTTTCTTGGTCGGTCGTCCCATTCCTCTGTCGCGACCTCCGTTGCCCGCCATCCGTGCCAATTCAAGCAATTCCAGTTGTTCCGGCGGCGTGCAGTCCTGTAAGTATTCCGGCACTAACTTGGCCCCCAGACGGTTCTCGGTCAGTTGCAGCACACGGAAAGTATAGGTGATGGGACCTTTGCGTACGTTGAACGTGTCGCCGACATGGAAAGTGCGGCTGGGTTTGAGTTGCACGCCATTCATCGATACACGTCCGTTCTTGCAGGAGTCGGCAGCGATAGACCGCGTCTTGTAGATACGCATCGCCCATAAGTATTTGTCAACTCTTACGTCCATCAATCGTCAATCGGTTGGTAATCATTCTGGATATATACTGCTGGATATACGCTTTGAGATAGTCCACCATCTCCTGTGGTGCGGCATTCGGATCCAGCGGCTCGCTCAACGTCCGGTCCTTCCGGTAGTTATAGAGTGCCGTGACGTGCTCGCCGTCGAACTGCAGCAACAGGCTGTCGCCCATGATCTGGAACACGGGGTTGTTATAGCAAACGGCATAATGATGTGTCTTGGCTTGCGTCAGCGCATCTTCTCCGAAAGCGAAATACGGTTTGTCGTAACCCACAAAACCCAGCACCGAAGGCATGATATCGGTTTGACTGACGATGTCGGAGCGTTGCGCTGCGGCGATGTGTTGGGGGCAGAAGAAAGCAATCGGCACGCGGTATTGACCGGCGGCATTCGTGTATTCCGGTTGAGAGAGCTGGTTCGTATGGTCCGCCGTGATGACAAACAAGGTACGCTCGTACCAAGGTTGAGTCTTGGCATACGCGAAGAACTGCCGCAGAGCATGGTCGCTATACGCAATACACGGATGGATGGGTTGCGTGCCTTTCGGAAACAGGCCCTCGTATCTCTCCGGCACTTTGAACGGATGGTGACTCGAGGCCGTGAAGACGGCCGTCATAAACGGTTCAGGCATCGTACTCATCGTACGACCGTAAAACTGCAAAAACTCCTCATCCCAGATAGCCCATGTGCCATCGAAATCACGCGTGGCATCAGGATACTCGTCCATGCCGTAGTAGTTCCGGAAGCCTGCACTCCGGGCGTAGGCCTGAAACCCCATACTGCCGTTAGGGGCCCCGTGGAAGAAAGCCGTCGTGTACCCTTCGCGTCCCAGACAGTCCGCGATAGACGAAACGGCGTTCGTGGAATAAGGGGTGACTACGTACGGGTCAATGAGCATCGGGATGGACGAGAGCACGGACGGCATCGCGTCTATCGACTTGCGACCCGAAGCGAAGGAGTACGGCCATGTCACACTCTGCGCCAAGAGGCTGTCCAGGAACGGCGTATAACCGTTGCCCTGATTATAAAAACCGATATGCTCCGTGGCAAACGACTCCAAGATGAATACCACCACATTGAGCCTTTCGCCATTAGCCTCTTGTCTTTCTACTTTTGTCTTTCTACTTTTGTCTCTATCATGAATCGGTGTCATGATTGCTTCTAACTCCTCCGGCTCAAAATAATGCGGATCGGTATAGGTGCTGCCTTCGGTAGAACGCATGAGACTGAAAGGCGTATTGAGCACTAACAGCGTTTCTTGCGGACGATTGGTGTATTGCAGCGCATTACTCAGCGTGATAGGACGTGTGTATGCGCCGAACCCGCCACGCATACCGATGACAATCAGATATACGGACACCACAAAGAGCACACTCTCGCAAATATAATATCTTACTGTGGAGCGGTCTGACAGACCGCGGGACGGTCTGAAGAGCAGAATAAGTACAGAGAGCGCAAAGATGCCGAACAGTGTCACATACCAGTATTGGGTAACGCCCTGTAGAAAAACAGACAGCAGGTTGCCGTCGTTCTGAAACTCATCGAAGAACGTGATGGTGGTGCGCCGGTCGGTAAATCGGACATAGACCATGTCGATGCAGTTCACGGCCAAACCGAGCAGGTTAGGTACTAAAAAGAACCACTTGGCAACAGTCTGATAGACTTTGTTCTGCCGCCATGCCATCGGCAGCGGTAGCAACATCAGCAGCAGATAAACAGCACTCAGATAAAGCACGGCGGTCAAGTCAAAACGCAGTCCGCCGACCATCATCTCCCATAAGTGACGGCCTGTCACATCCGGAAAGAGGTCAGGACTCACCCAATAAAAGAACAGCCGTGACAGTGTGTAAAGCACCATCACCACCAGCATGTTCCATGCCGCACAAACCCAAGGATGATTCCAAAAGCGCTTCATAAATCACAAATCATAAATCATAAATCATAATCACTTGTGATTATATAGGTTCATCGTCCTGTCAATGCCTTGCAGGCAGAAAGAAGGAATAATCTCCGTCGTGATCTTTAATCGCTCGTCAATCAGTTTCTTCTCTTCCTCGGTCCATTCGCCGAGCACAAAGTTAATCTGCGTGCCGCGTGTGAACTCGTTGCCTATACCGAAACGTACGCGCGCGTACACGTCCGTTCCTAATACAGATTGTATATTACCCAAACCGTTATGTCCGCCGTTCGAACCCTGTTTGCGGATACGGATAGTGCCGAAAGGCAGGTTCAGATCATCCACGAGTACCAGCATGTTCTCAACGGGTATCTTCTCCTGTCCTAACCAGTACCGTACGGCGTTGCCGCTCAGGTTCATATAGGTCGAGGGTTTGAGGAGCACCAGTTCGGCATTCTTCACACGGCATTTGGCGACAAACCCGTATCGTTTGTCCTGCCACTCTGCTTTGACCGACGCTGCGAAGGCGTCAATCATCATAAAACCGATGTTATGCCGCGTGCCGGCGTACTCGTCACCGATATTTCCGAGTCCAACGATTAGAAACTTCATAGTTTTCAAAAATTAGAGGCGAGGCATAGCGCCCCGCCTCATTCTTTAACTCGTTAATTCGTTAATTCTTTAACTCCTTAACTCGTTATTAAGCTTGCTTGCTCTGACGAGTTGCCTTCACCTCTGCTACACATGCGTCAGCAGGGTTAACGAACTTCAAGCCTTCTACCTTCACGTCCTCAACGGCGATCTTTTTACCCAGACCAAGCTCGGTAACGTCGATGTTGATACGATCGGGGAATGCGGTGTAGATACCTTGTGCTTTGAGTTTGCGCATTGCTTGAACCAACTTACCACCGGCTTTAACACCTTCAGCAAGACCGTTCAACTGAATAGGAATCTCTACTACTACCGGCTTCTTCTCATCTACTGCGAGGAAATCGATATGCAGCGTCTTGCCGTCAATCGGGTGGAACTGCAGCTCCTTAACGATAGCTTTGGTCTTGGTGTCGCCGATAGTCAGGTCAACGATCTGGGTGTCCGGGCTGTAGATCAGCTTACGAACGTCAGCTGCTGCTACTGTGAAAGTGGCGTTCAGACCACAACCGTAAATGTTGCAAGGAATCAGTTCCTCTGCGCGAAGTGCCTTTGCGGCTTTCTTTCCGTACTCGCTACGCGGAGTACCTACAAGTGCGAATTCTTTCATAATTTTTTTTCAAAAAATTCCGGACTATTGGCGGCACCTCAGCATTAAACAAGTTTACTGCGTTCGGTTTGCACAATAGTTCATGTTAGTGTTACTTAATACCGTGTATTCCATCACACGTGCCTTTTTCACAATACACCCCTCCTTGTAGGGAGGGGCTTGGGGTAGGCTTCCCTTTGTTGTCCACCGAGGAGTCGAACCTCGCTTCTCGGAACCAAAATCCGGTGTAATACCGATATACGAGTGGACACCATTTACGCTCTTTTTTCAAAAGCGGCTGCAAAAGTACTGCTTTTTTTTGACATACGCAAATTTTGCAGCACTTTTTTGCACTTTTTTTGAAAAATCGTTATTTTGCCACAACCAAATAGTAATTTTTCTTACCCTTCTGGAACAGCAAATACTTGCCGTTCAGCAACGCGGTATCGGTGAGCGGGGTGGCAGGGTCGGTCAGTTTCTCTTTGTTCATGCTGAACCCGTTCGCCTGAATCATCTTACGCGCCTCGCCTTTACTCGGGAAGATCTTCGTCTTCTCCGCCAGCAGGTCTAACGGACCGATACCGGCTTTCAACTCGTCCATCGGAATCTCATAGCGCTCAACGCCGTCGAAGACTTGCAGGAAAGTCTCCTCGTCCAACGCACGGAGTGCGTCAGCGGTCGCGTTGCCGAATAAGATATTTGTGGCCTCCACGGCCTTGTTATAATCCTCTTCGCTATGCACCATGCAGGTCACCTCTTTGGCCAGACGTTTCTGCAGCACGCGCAGATGCGGTGCCTGGTCGTGCTCGGCTATCAACGCTTCAATCTCTTCGCGCGTCAGACTCGTGAAGATCTTGATATAGCGTTTGGCATCGTCATCCGAGACGTTCATCCAGAACTGGAAGAACTTATACGGACTTGTGTATTTGCGGCTCAGCCATACATTGCCGCTCTCGGTCTTGCCGAACTTACCGCCGTCGGCTTTCGTGATCAGCGGACAGGTCAGCGCAAAAGCGGTCTTGCCGTTCATCTTGCGCATCAACTCGATACCCGTTGTGATGTTACCCCATTGGTCCGAACCGCCCATTTGCATCAGGCAGTTCTTGTGCTCGTTGAGGTACACGAAGTCGTAACCTTGCAGCAACTGGTACGTAAACTCCGTGAACGACATACCCTGACTGAACTCGCCGTTGAAGCGTTTCTTCACGCTGTCTTTCGCCATCATGTAATTGACGGTAATCAATTTGCCTATATCGCGCGTGAAATTAATAAAGGTGTAGTCTTTCATCCAGTCGTAGTTGTTTACCAACTCTGCTGCGTTCGGCGCATCGCTGTTGAAATCCAGAAAATGCTCCAACTGCTCACGGATACAGGCTACGTTATGACGGAGGATCTCCTCTGTCAGCAGATTGCGCTCCGCACTCTTGCCGCTTGGGTCTCCGATCATTCCTGTCGCACCGCCAATCAGCGCGATAGGCTTGTGTCCGCAAGCCTGTAAGTGACGCAGCATCATGATGCCGCAAAGGTGACCGATATGCAGACTGTCCGCCGTCGGATCGATACCTACGTACGCGGTCGTCATCTCTTTGCTCAACTGCTCTTCCGTACCCGGCATGATGTCCTGCAGCATGCCTCTCCAGCGGAGCTCTTCTACGAAATTTTTCATATTTTAGTACCTATATTTTCAAAAACGGCTGCAAAATTACAAAATTATTTTGATATATCCAAATTTTTTCGTACCTTTGCGGTCACAATTCAAAATTATCAACCATTTAATTATTGGATAGTATGAAATTATGTAACAAATTCGCTGCTGAGTTCTTTGGAACGGCAGTATTGGTTCTGGGCGGTTGTGGTACCGCTTTGTTCGGTCATGTCGGATTCCTGGGCGTAGCGCTAGCTTTTGGTCTGACGATTGTAGCTGCCGCTTATGGCATCGGTCATATCAGCGGTGCGCATCTTAATCCGGCGGTTAGTCTGGGTGTCTTTGTCAATGGCCGTATGAGCTGCAAGGAGATGCTTTGGTATTGGTTGGCACAGGTGCTCGGAGCAGTCGCAGCTGCTGCAATTCTGTTCGGTATCGCGAAATCGGCAGGCATGGAAATCGGTACGTTTGCCGCTAACGGTTACGGTGAGTTCTTCGGAGAAGCCGACCTCGCTGCAGGTTATCTGCAAACGAACGTATGGGGTGCTTTCGCTATTGAGGCAGTACTGACCTTCGTCTTCCTGATGGTCATCCTCGGTGTGACGGACAGCAAGCATGGCAACGGTGCTTTCGGTGGTCTGGCTATCGGTCTGACGCTGACCCTTATCCACCTCATCTCTATTCCGTTGACCAACACCTCGGTGAACCCTGCCCGTTCTATTTCCCAGGCTCTCTTCTCTGAGAACGCACTGGCATTGCCCCAACTGTGGCTTTTCATCGTCGCTCCGCTTGTAGGTGCCGCTCTCGCCGGTCTGTGCTACAAATGTATATCTTGCGAAGGAAACTGCAAGAAATAAGAAAAGGCATCAACACGAAAAAAAGAGGCTTTGCGGCCTCTTTTTTTGTGGAGCATAGGGGAGTCGTAAATTGCATCTGTGCAATAATCGTTCGAGGATTTATCCGAGATAAGAACATTGCATTCATGTGCAATAATCGTTCGAGGATTTATCCGAGATAAGAACCGGGGGAGAATCCCCAATGAACACATAAATCCGGCATAAACCGGATTTATAGTGGAGCATAGGGGAGTCGAACCCCTGACCTCAACATTGCGAACGTTGCGCTCTACCAACTGAGCTAATACCCCGGTGTGGAGCTAACGGGATTCGAAAATTGCACTTGTGCAATAATCGTGCCCTTCGGGCTAAGAACCCGGGTGAGGATCCCCTTAGATCCCCGGAACAGCCAAAAGCTGTTGCGGTGTGGAGCTAACGGGAGTCGAACCCGTGTCCAAACAAGGAATAATTCCGCTTTCTACACGCTTATCTTGGCCTTGATTTTCGTCCGGCGGCAAGACCCAAGCCACCAACCTCCGGCTTATCTGCTTATTCTTCGGAACCGTATCGCAGCCTGCGATTCCTATTCTGTGTATTCCTGCGCCGCTTAACCCTTCAGCCCACAGACTCGGCTTGGAGCGACGTCTCGTTCAGATGCCTGGCATCCGAAAAAGGCTAATCTACTGTACTTCGATTAGGCAGCGAGAGCATAAACATTGTTGCCAGTTATGTTTTTGAAGCGTTTTTAACGGGCGTTGCCTCATTGCCCGACGTGCTTACACAACCATTCTACCTGCTGTCAAAACCAAATAGCCCCTCGCTTACACTAACACTCGCGCGACTGCGGGCTCTGCCCTTGTATAGCGCTACGTGTTGTGCTACGCTCTTAGCTCGGACTATCGTTACACTAGCAGCCCTCGCTATATTTTTGGAGGCACTTCCGGGATTCGAGAATTGCGCCGCTGCGCAATAATCGTTCGAGCACCTTGGTGCGGAAAGAGAGGGATTCGAACCCCCGGTACGTTTCCGTACTTCGGTTTTCAAGACCGACGCAATAGACCACTCTGCCATCTTTCCTTACCCCGTTTTACGGGTTTTTTCCAAAAAGCGTGCAAAATTACAGTTTTTTTTTGATATGTGCAAATTTTTTTGTAATTTTGCACCGAAAAAATAATTTCAATCTGATAAATTATGAAAAAACTTATTCTACTTTTCGCATTCTTGGGCCTCGTGCTGCCTTGTATGACCGTGCAAGGGAAAGAGGATCCCAAGACCGTTGACATGGTGCCGAACAGTCAGAACTCGCTGTCCATCACTTTCTCCTTCAAGTCTCCCGAATAATCCATTTTATATATAATAGGAGGAAACTATTGTTTATTTTCGCAGCAATGCTGACCGTAGTGTTGGTGGGCTGCACGAAAGGCGCTCAGGATGCTGAGCCGTAAACCATTAAGTTGGCGATTGAGCCGAGTTCGATTAACAGCCCTGCCTTTGGTGCGGACTACACCCTCTCCCTCACCGCACCCGAAGCATGGACTGCTAAGTATGTGCAATTTTTGTTGTACTATTGTTTTTTAACCATATAATATTCTTCTTCGCGCGCTTCTTCCTTTTCCGGAACGTTCACCACTTTTATCTTCTCCCCTGTGGCATCGATAGACACGAGTGCCGACATGAGCTGTTCGCCTCCCGCCTCAAACTCGCGTTTCTGCGCGAGCCAATGCTCTTCCCATGAGGCAAGCAGCTGCTCCATTATGGCTTCCTTATCTTTGCTGTACGAGATCTTACTCTTATCCATATTGACCTCACATTCCGGCAATGTCACACGTATCAATGTATCGCCCTTCAACTCCCACGTACCATGTGTCTTGATTGTGAACTCCACCTTACCGGTGTAGTAGCCGTACGAGAAATAGGATGTCGATGTGTTTACAAACGTATGGTCCTTGAAAAACTCGCGCTCCACATGGACGTTTGAGTTGGCCTCAATCTCCCAACGACCGACCATGTTTTTCTCTTTGACGGGATGTCCCGTTCGCTTGCGAGAGGCGATATACGTACGCAATTCCGAGTCCGATATGTCCATCATAAACTTACAATCGTTCGCCAGCGAGCGGTAGAACTCCGCGTACTTACTCAGATAATTACGACGCTGATAGGAGTAATTGATATACGACTGCACGCGCCCATTACCAATGTATTGCTTCGCAAAATTTTTACCAATACTGCGGGCTTTCTCCTGAAAATCTCCATCGGAGAACAATAGCGAATAATACTCCGTGTTAGACACCGGCCGGGCAAACATCCCGTCATTGTTTAAAGACTCAAACACAACGCGACGATAATAGAAGAAAGACTGAACTGCATCGATGAACGACGGGCAATCGATGTTCTCCCATACATCCTGACTACTCAAAAAAAGCGTTTCGCTGGAGGCATCGTAGTTATATTGCTTACTCCCCGAAACCGACAAATAGGCCGTGAGGGCTTGCAGCGTGTCCTCCGAAATAGCGTCTATCTCGTCCTTGTGTTCTAACACATACTCCGCGCAGTTAAAATACTGTTCTTCATCTTTCTCCCACCCCGAGAACAAATCCGCTGTATTCTCCATATCGTGTATCACCATCATCGCCGTCTGACGACCCGCCTCGCGATTCTGCTTCTGCTCGACAAAATGAGCCGTACCAAACGTTAGAATAATGGAAAGCGTAGTGCCGATAAACGTCAGCAACAATTCTTTCGCCCACGATATCCCCTTGAGGGTTTCAAATTTAGGCATTAGTACTTTAATTTTCGGTTTCATCCGGTTAGAATTTATTTTTCAATTTTGCGCCGCAAAATTACAGCTTTTTTATGACATACGCAAATATTTGAGGAAGAAAAATAAAAATGGCAGTAAAAGGTCGAATAAAATAGCGCTAAAATACTCAACGTCAACTTGGTCGTTCTCAGGGTTTGCTCTCGAGATGCTCACGTTCTTTCCTCGTATTGCTCTCGACAACATGTTTGTAAAATGTTGTAAACAAGGTAATTACCAAAAGACAAAAATCGACTTTACAACCTCCTCGCAGGGGAGTCACACTTGGAACAAGATTACTACGAGAGTGATACGACTCAGATCCGTGACCATCTCGCGACCATCCAGCGATCATCCCGCGACCATTGGGAACTACGTAGTACCTTGTAACGACCTTTTGTCTAAAAATCTTTGATTTTTCTTATCCTGCGGAACGATTTTTGACAATTTACTTGCATATATCAAAAATTATTACTACCTTTGCACCCGAAATGAAGGAAAGTGGCGTTTATTCAATGCTGGCGAAGACGTTCAAGGGCTTGGAACCGGTGTTGGCGCAGGAGTTGATTGAGCTGGGAGCGAACGAGGTGCAGATGGGCCGTCGTGCTGTCTCTTTTCAGGGCGGAAAGGCCCTGCTTTATCGTGCTAACCTGTGTCTGAGGACGGCGAGCAGGGTGCTCGTACAAATTAAAAATGAAAAATTAAAAATTAAAAATGAGCGCACCAAACCCGAAGACATGCTCTATGAGACGGTGAAGGCCATCGATTGGAGCCGGTACATGACAGTGGACACCACTTTTTCCATCGATGCGACGGTGTATAGCGATACCTTCCGCAACAGCCGCTTTGTGACCTATCGCGTGAAAGATGCGGTCGCCGATTATTGGTCGGAGAAAGAGGGTAGGCGACCGAACGTGAAGGTGACGAACCCCGATCTGTATATCCAGGTGCATATAGCCAACGAAGAGGTGACCGTTTGTCTGGACAGCAGCGGTGAGAGTCTGCATAAACGCGGTTACCGCGTGGCGAACACCGAAGCACCGATCAACGAAGCTCTTGCGGCAGGAATGTTGCTGATTGCCGGGTGGAAAGGACAGAGCGATTTCTACGACCCTATGTGCGGTTCGGGAACGCTCCCTATCGAGGCCGCTCTCATCGCGCGGAACATAGCGCCCGGCATCTTCCGCAAAGAGTTCGCTTTCGAGAAATGGCGCGACTTCGACCCGGATCTATGGAGCGATATCTATAATGATGACAGTGCCGAACGCGAGTTCACGCACACGATCTACGGCTCGGATGCCTCTTATTACGCCATCCAACAGGCCGCGAAGAACGTCAAAGCCGCAGGAGTGCAGAAGGATATCCAACTCAAGCAAATCCGGATGGAGGAGATACAAATCAAAAATCATAAATCACAAATCACCAATGCATCACCTTTGGTGATGATTAATCCTCCGTACGGGGAGCGTTTGGCAAGCAACAAAGATATGGAGGAGTTATACGGCAAGATAGGTACCGCTCTCAAACATCAGTTCGCGGGTGCTACCGCCTGGATCATATCCTCCAACGACGCCGCGATGAAATGTATCGGACTCAAGCCGAGCCGGAAGATGCGCTTGCTGAACGGCGAACTCGATTGCCAGTTTAACAAATATGATTTGTTTGCAGGCAAACGGAAAGATGAACGAATGAACGAATGAACGAATGAACGAATGAACGAATGAACGGTGAACGACCCATATATATAGCCGACTATGACTACCCGTTGCCGGATGAGCGGATTGCCAAATACCCGCTGCCCGAACGCGATACGAGTAAGTTGCTGGTGTATCAGCCTACCCCCGACCCCTCCCTAAAGGGAAGGGTGAGCGAGGATAAATTCTATAATGTAGGCGATTATATACAGCCGGGTTCGCTGCTGATATATAACAACACCCGTGTCATTCAAGCGCGGTTGGTTTTCCATAAAGCCGCGGAACCGGATAAGCAAGGTGCCCGAATCGAGGTCTTTTGCCTGGAACCTATCACGCCGCATGACTATCAGCTGAGTCTCTCTTCCACCTCCGGTTGTACCTGGAAATGTATGATCGGCAATGCGAAGAAATGGAAGGAAGAAGCCATCGAATTGAAAATTGAAAATGGGAAATGGAAAATTGGATTGCGGGCGTATAAGGAAGAGGTGTTGGGAAACACGTATGCGGTGCGTTTTGAATGGGATGGTGAGAACGTGTCTTTTGCGGAGATACTCGATGCCATTGGCGAGTTGCCTATTCCGCCATACTTGAACCGCAAGACGGAGGAGAGCGACAAGACGACGTATCAGACGGTCTATTCGCGTATCAAGGGTTCGGTAGCCGCTCCGACGGCAGGACTGCATTTTACGGAGCGCGTGCTCAATGACCTGCGTGCCCGGGGTATCGAGACGGACGAAGTGACACTGCATGTAGGTGCCGGCACATTCCTGCCCGTGAAGACCGAAGATGCGAACGAGCATGTGATGCACTCCGAGTTCATTGCCGTACCCCGCCAAACGATAGCGCATATACAATCCAAACTCGGCCATATAGTAGCTGTCGGCACCACCAGCATGCGGACGCTTGAGAGCCTTTATTTTATAGGCAGAAAGCTAAGCCTCTCCCCATCCCTCCCCTGTGGGGAAGAGGGCTTTTTACAGGTTGGTCAGTTTGAGCCATACGAGAAGGACTCCCTCCCTTTAGGGAGGGTAGGGGTAGGCCAATCTCTTCAGGCGATATTGGACTGGATGGATGCGACGGGACAGGATACCTTGCATGCCTCCACGCAGATCATGATCAAACCCGGTTACCGTTTCCGCATCGTGGACCAGCTGATCACCAATTTCCATCAGCCCAAATCGACACTCCTGCTACTGGTGAGCGCGTTCGTGGGCGGCGATTGGAAAACTATATACGATTATGCGCTGAGCCATGATTTCCGTTTCTTGAGTTACGGGGATAGCAGTATTTTGACTAAGTCAAAATAATTGTACATTGTACATTGTAAATTGTAAATTGAAATGATAGACACTCATATACATCTGGACGAAGACGCTTACGCGGAGGACCGCGAGGAGATGATTGCAAGGCAGCGTGAGGGCGGTGTGACGGCGATGATAGTACCCGGCGTGAATGCGGCTTCCATCGAAGGCATCTTCGATGTGTGTCATCGTCACCCGGGGTATTGTTTTCCTGCCTTGGGTTTTCATCCGCAGGACATCACACCCGACTGGAAAGACTCATGGACCATCATTGAGCGAGCCATACGCGCGCATGAGGACGAGATAGTGGCGATAGGTGAGATCGGATTGGATTATCATTACGAGCCGACCTACAAGGCGGAGCAGCACGAGGCTTTTCGTGTGCAGTTAGATTTGGCGCAGGAACTGGACCTGCCGGTGATGATCCATAGTCGCGATGCGACGGAGGACACCTTGCGCATCCTCAAGGAAGCGCAAATTCGAAATTCAAAATTCAAAATTCAAAATTCGCTGCGCGGTGTGGTCCATTGTTTCAACGGCAGCAAAGAGACGGCGAAGCAGATATTGGATATGGGCTTTTATGTGGGGATAGGCGGTGTGTTGACGTTCAAGAACTGTAAACTGTTCGAGACTCTGGAGGTGGTGCCGTTAGAGCGTGTGCTGTTAGAGACCGACGGTCCGTACCTGGCGCCGACGCCGCACCGTGGGGAACGCAACGAGAGCCGACTGATGATCTTCGTGGTCAACCGGTTGGCGGAGATTTACGGCACCACGCCCGAAGAGATCATAAAGCAGACAACTGATAACGCAAAAGCGTTATTTAGAATTTAAGGTAGGAAGATTTTTAATACACAGATATGAAAGAAATAAGTACAAAAAAACTGATGGATACCATTATTGAGGGTATCCGTAACCGTAAAGGACAACGCATCGTAACTATTGACTTGCGAAAGATCAAAGAAGCACCCGTGGAGATGATGCTGATTTGCGAAGGACAGAGTAACACCCAGGTGGCGGCGATCGCCGATGAGATTGATGACTTCGTACGTACGAACACCCATGTGCACCCCCTTTCCGTTTCCGGTCAGGACAATGCCGAGTGGATTGCAATGGATTATGGCACTATTTTTGTTCACGTCATGCAGCGTGAACCCCGTGCGTTCTACGATATAGAGCATCTGTGGGCGGACGGCAAGGTCACAGAACTACCGGAAGTTCTGTAAGATTTAAGATTTAAGATTTTTGATTTAAGATTTTCATGGCAGAGCAAATGAAAAATAAGCGGCGCATGCCGCAACAAAACAACGGGAAACAACCGAGCGGACCGCGTCGATGGTTAAGTATCTTCTTTTATACTGTCGCTTTCGCGGTGATCGGTTTTTACCTGTTCGGTAACAAAGACGGCGGAGTAAGCAAGGAGTTGAGTTACACCAAACTGACGGCCTATATCGAGGCGGGCGCGATAGACAAGATCGAGGTGTCGGATGACATGCAGGCCAAAGCGACGGTGAAGCCGCAGAGCTATACCTTAGTCTTCGGTACGCAGGGTGACGGAGAACGGGCACGCGGTATCTTACGGACCCAAGTGCCGTCCGTGGAGGAGTTCTCGAAATATATGGACTCAGTCAATGCTACGCGTAAGACCAACGGCCAGGCAGCGATCGATGTGAAGTACGAAAAGTCGAGAGACTATTGGTATATGATCCTGTTCAATGTGCTGCCTTTCGTATTCATCATCCTGTTCTTTGTGTACATGAGTCGAGGCATCGGTGGTGCCGGCGGTGTAGGCGGTATCTTCGGTGTCGGCAAAGCGCAAGCACAGCTCTTCGACAAGGACAAGAAAGACAAGGTGACGTTCCAGGACGTGGCCGGTCTTTATGGTGCCAAGCAGGAGGTGCAGGAGATCGTGGAGTTTCTCAAGAACCCCAAGAAATATACCGAGATAGGTGCCAAGATACCGAAAGGTGCCCTGTTGGTAGGCCCTCCGGGAACGGGTAAGACCCTGTTGGCCAAAGCGGTTGCCGGCGAAGCCGACGTACCGTTCTTCTCGATGTCCGGTTCGGACTTTGTGGAGATGTTCGTAGGAGTCGGTGCCAGCCGTGTACGCGACCTGTTCCGGCAAGCCAAAGAGAAAGCACCCGCGATCATCTTCATCGATGAGATAGATGCCATAGGGCGCAGCCGGAGTAAGGGCATCATGACCGGCGGTAACGACGAGCGCGAGAGTACGCTGAACCAGTTACTGACCGAGATGGACGGTTTCGGAACGAACAGCGGTGTGATTATTCTTGCCGCTACCAACCGCGCAGACGTGCTCGATGCCGCGTTGCTGCGTGCCGGACGTTTTGACCGGCAGATACATGTTGAGTTGCCGGACCTCCAGGAACGTAAGGAGATCTTCCAGGTACACCTCCGTCCGCTTAAGTTGGACGAGACCGTGGACTTGGATTTCCTGAGCAAGCAGACCCCCGGTTTCTCGGGCGCAGACATCGCCAATGTATGCAACGAGGCCGCCCTCATCGCCGCGCGCGGTAACCGCAAGAAGATCGGCAAACAGGATTTCATGGATGCGGTAGATCGTATCGTGGGCGGTTTGGAACGCAAGAACAAGATCATGACGGAAGACGAGAAGAGATCGATCGCCTTCCACGAGGCGGGACATGCCACCATCAGTTGGATGCTCCGTTGGGCAAATCCGCTTGTCAAAGTGACCATCGTGCCGCGCGGCGTGGCGTTAGGTGCAGCCTGGTACTTACCCGAAGAGCGTCAGTTGACCCAGGAGGACCATATCCTCGACGAGTTATGCTCCTTGCTCGGCGGACGTGCCGCGGAGCAGTTATTCCTCAATCAGACTTCCACCGGGGCTCTCAACGACCTTGAGCGCGCTACCAAACAGGCGTACTCGATGGTGGCCTACTATGGCATGAGTGACAAACTGAAAGATATCAGTTTCTACGACTCTACTGGGCGCTACGATTATGGCTTTACCAAGCCTTATTCCGACGAGACGGCGACGCTGATCGACAAAGAGACACAACGTATCATCTCCGAGCAGATGGCGCGCGCCAAACAGATCCTGCAAGAACAGGCGGAGGGACATCATCAGATAGCCCAGTTACTCATCGAACGCGAGGTGATCACCAGCGAAGATGTCGAGCGTATCCTCGGTCCGCGTCCCTGGAAGAGCCGGGGTGATGAACTGTTAGAAGTGAACGCAGCGCTCGCTGAGGCTGACAAACCCAAGAAGAGAACACGTAAAAAGAAAGATACAAATGAAAAGAATCCTGCTTAACTCACTGCTGCTGTTAGTAGCGCTGAGTATCGGTGCGCAAGAGGCACCGGAGAAATTGCCGATGGACCCTCAGGTTCGATACGGTAAGTTGGAAAACGGTCTGACGTATTACATCCGTCACAACGAGCAACCCAAACAGCGTGCGGAGTTTCATATCGCCCAAGCGGTAGGTGCCATTCTGGAAGAAGATCATCAGAACGGCTTGGCACACTTCCTGGAGCATATGGCCTTCAACGGCACGCAGCATTTTCCGGGGAAAGGTATCATCAATTATTTCGAGTCGGTGGGTGTGAACTTCGGCGGCAACATCAACGCGTACACCTCTATTGACGAGACGGTGTATCGTCTGTCGGACGTGCCTACCTATCGCGAAGGTATCGTCGATTCCGCCCTGCTCGTGATGCACGACTGGAGTTGCGGCTTGTTGCTGCTGGATGAGGAGATCGATGCGGAGCGCGGTGTTATTCTGGAAGAGTGGCGCACCGGACGTACGGCCAGCCGTCGTATGTGGAAACAGATGCGCGCGCTGATGTATCCCGGTACGCAATACGCCAAGCGTGATGTCATCGGCGATACCGCCGTCATCAATAACTTCGCTTATCAGGCGCTGCGTGACTACTACCGCAAATGGTACGGACCGGATAACCAGGCGATTATCGTGGTGGGTGACATCAATGTAGATACCATCGAGGCCAAGATCAAAGCGCTGTGGGCCGAGGTGCCGCGCCGCGAGAACTTCGGCGAGAGACCTATCTATACGGTGAACCATAACGACAAACCGCTGGTGGCTATCGTGACCGATCCCGAGGCACAAGGAACGCGTATCACTATGGAGTATAAATTCGATCCGCTGCCCGAGGTGCTGCAATCTACGGCGCAGGATTATATGTTAACCATGATTCGCGACCTGGCATGCTCGATGCTCAATAACCGTTTCACCGATCTGTCCCTTAACCCCGATGCTTCTTTCGCGGGCGCCGGTTGTCAGTACGGTCAGGCGGCGAAGAAAATGGATGCTTTCTACGCCGTGATGGTGCCTAAAGAGGGCCGTGAGACGGACGCTTTCAACGACCTCGTTTACCAATTGGAGAAGATGCACCGTTACGGTTTCACGAACGCCGAGTTGGAGCGCGTGAAGAATGACAAACTGAACGACATCGAGAAAATCTATAACGAGCGTAACACGCGCAAGAACATCACGTTGGCGCGTGAGTGCATCCGTAATTTCGAAAGCGGCGAATCGATGCCCGGTATCGAGTGGGAGCGTGATTTCATTCAGGCGATGTTACCCATGCTGAGTCTGGAGGCGGTGAACCGCGTTGCCCAGTCGCTGATTCATCCGAATCCCACTATCGCCATCACGGCACCGGAGAAAGAACAGGTACATATTCCTTCGCAGGAAGCGATTTTGGCAGCCGTTGCCGGACAAAGTGACTTGGCTATCGAGGCTCCGCAGGAAGAGGTCATTGACCGTCAGTTGGTCAAGAAAGCGCCGCGTAAAGGTTCCGTGAAGTCGAAGGCGTATAATGAAGGCTTCGGTTTTACCGAGTGGACGCTTTCCAACGGCATCAAAGTGGTCATCCGTCCGACCGAGTTCAAAGCAGACGAGATTCTGATGCAGGCTTTCTCAAAAGGCGGTATGACACAGGTGAAGACGGAAGATCTACCTTCTGCTGAACTGGCCACCACCATCATAGGGATGTCCGGTCTCGGTACGTTCACCGCACCGCAGTTGGAGAAGGCGCTGTCCGGCAAGACGGTATCCGTATCGCCGGAGATATCCGAGAATATGGAGCGTATCAACGGTTCGTCCTCCGTCAAGGATCTGGAGACGATGCTGCAGTTGACCTATCTCTATTTCACCGCTCCGCGCAAGGATGAAGAGGCCTTCCAAACCACGATCAACGTGTTGCGCAGCCAGTTGGCTAACCGCGACAAGAACCCCAAGGTCATCTTCTCCGACTCCGTCAAACTGATGGCGTCGAATCATTCGGAGCGTACGCAGCTGATGAATGTCGATCTGGTGGACCGCGTGGATCTGAACAAAGCGCTGGAGATATACAAGGCCCGCTTTGCCAACCCGGCGGACTTTACCTTTGTCTTTGTCGGAAACATCGACCCGAAAGATCCCAAAGTGCAGGAGATGATATGCCAGTGGTTAGGCGGTTTGAAGACCAAGAAGACACGCGAAGAGGTGATCGACCACCATGTGCGCGTGCCGGCGGGTGTGCAGAAGAACTATTTCACCCGTAAGATGGAGACGACAACCGCTTCAAACCGTATCCAGTATACTTCGTACGATATGCCGTACAGTCTGGCCAATGACTTGAATATGGAGATCATCGGACGTATCCTCAGCACGCGTTATCTGGAGTCCATCCGGGAGCGTGAGGGCGGTTCGTATGGCGTAGGTACCTATGGAAACCTGTCTATCCTGCCTGTTCCCAAGGCGACCCTGATCATGCAGTTCGATACCGATCCGCAGAAACAGGAACGACTGATGCAGATCATTCATGAGGAGATCCAAACCATCATCGACAACGGACCGCTTGCATCGGATTTGCAGAAAGAGAAAGAATCGATGCTGAAAGACTATCAGGAGGACCTGGAGAAAAACAAATACTGGCGTTCGACATTGTATCTGTACTACATGTACGGCATCAACAATATCCGCGACTACAAACCGGCGGTAGAGGCCATTACGGCCGAGACCGTACAGGAGACCTTGAAGAAACTGGTAGATGCGGGCAATATGTTTGAGGTGGTGATGATTCCCGAATAAACAAGATAGTGTAACGTTGAAAGAATCAAGACAATGAGTTTGGTTAAATCGATATCAGGCATCCGCGGTACGATTGGTGGCCGCGTAGGTGAGGGTCTCAACCCGGTGGACATCGTGCGTTTCACGGCAGCTTATGCCACGCAGCGCCGTGCAGCGATGCCGGACAATAAAGTGATTGTGGTAGGCCGCGATGCGCGTCTGAGCGGACATATGGTCGAGCAGATTGTTTGCGGTACACTCATGGGCATGGGGTACGACGTGGTGAACATAGGTCTGGCAACCACTCCGACGACCGAGTTGGCTGTTACCGGCGAGCATGCCGCAGGAGGTATCATCCTGACGGCCAGCCATAACCCCAAACAGTGGAACGCCTTGAAATTGCTCAACGAGCAAGGAGAGTTCCTCAATGATGCGGAGGGCAAGGAAGTGCTATCTATAGCGGAAGCCGAAGACTTCACGTTTGCGGAGGTGGATGACCTGGGACATATGACCTACAAGGATTATTTGCCCTACCATGTAGAGCAGGTGACTAAACTGCCGTTGGTGGATGTCGAGGCGATTAGAAATCGGCATTTCACGGTTGCCATTGATTGTGTCAATTCCGTAGGCGGTCTGGCGATTCCGGCTATCTTGAGAGCCGTTGGCGTAGAGAATATTATCGAATTGAACTGTACGCCTGATGGTCATTTCCCGCATAATCCCGAACCCCTTCCGCAACACCTGACCCAAATCAGTGACCTGCTCAAGTCCGGTAAGGCGGATGTGGGCTTTGTGGTCGATCCGGATGTGGACCGACTGGCTATTATCTGCGAGAACGGGGATATGTTTGGCGAGGAATATACGCTGGTGAGTGTGGCGGATTATATCCTCCGTCATACGCCGGGAAATACGGTGAGCAACATGTCCAGTACCCGTGCGTTGAGCGATGTGACGCGTGCTCATGGCGGCACGTACAGCGCAAGTGCGGTAGGAGAAGTGAACGTGGTGGCTGAGATGAAACGTACGAACGCCGTTATCGGAGGTGAAGGCAACGGTGGGGTGATCTATCCGGCATGCCATTACGGTCGTGATGCGTTGGTAGGTATCGCACTTTTCCTCAGTCATCTTGCGCATCTCGATATGAAAGTGAGTGAACTCAGACGTACCTTGCCGGATTATTGCATCAGCAAGAATCGTATTGACCTCACGCCCGATACGGACGTTGATGCCATCCTCGCGCGGGTGAAAGAACTGTACCGCAACGAGCGCGTCAATGACCGTGACGGAGTGAAGATCGATTTTGCGGACGGGTGGGTGCATCTGCGTAAATCCAATACCGAGCCGATTATTCGCGTCTATTCAGAGGCGGCGACGATGGAAGAGGCGAATGCATTGGCGCAGAAAGTGATGGACGTGGTGAAAGGCTGATTTCGGAAAACTGATAGCTGATGGCAAAATACTTCATTATAGCTGGTGAGGCGTCGGGGGATTTGCATGCGGCGAAGCTGATTGAGCAGTTGAGACGGCGTGACCCTCAGACGCAATGTTCCGGGCTTGGCGGTGACCGTATGGAAGCCGCCGGGTGCAGGTTGCATCAGCACATACGGAATATGGCGTTTATGGGCTTCGTCGCCGTGCTGAAGAACCTCAAGCAGATACGGCGTAATTTCCGAATCGCCGAGCAGGCACTGCTCTCCGACCAACCGGATGCCTTGATCCTCATCGACTATCCGTCCTTCAACTTGCGGATGGCGGAGTTCTGCAGGAAGCATCTTCCCAAGACCAAGATATATTACTATATCCCGCCTAAGATATGGGCTTGGAAACGACGTCGGATACACGCTATCAGCCGTCTGTGTGACGAGGTGCTGGGTATCTTCCCCTTCGAGCCCGCTTTCTACGCCAAGTACGGCTATCGCTGTACCTATGTAGGCAACCCCACCGCAGAAGAGATGGCCCTTCATAAATCACAAATCCCAAATCAAAAATCAAAAATCAAAAATCAACAATCGCACATTGCGATTTTACCCGGTTCCCGTCCTTCGGAGATCAGTCATTGCCTGACGAAGATGCTGGAAGCGGCACGGCGTTTCCCGAACTACGGTATCGTCGTTTGCGCGGCGCCCGGTATAGATGATGCTTTCTACACAGGTTATCTGCGGGAAGGGGAGAGTCTGACGCGGGACACCTACGGCACGGTGATGACCGCGCGGGCGGCGATCGTCAACTCCGGTACGGCTACTCTGGAAACGGCTTTGCTCGGATGTCCGCAAGTAGCGGTGTATCACTTGGCGCTGTCATGGGCGATTAATATCCTCCGGTGGATGCAACCTCTCTTTTTCTCCGTGCGCTATTTCACACTCGTCAATATTATAGCCGGCAAAGAGGTGATCAAGGAATGTATCGCCAATGAATTCAAAGTGGACTTGGTGTCCGCTGAGTTAGGCCGGTTGTTGGAAGACGAGGAATATCGAAAAAAAATGCTCGCGGAGTACGAGCATATTGATTCTCTTTTGGGCACTCAACCAGCCGCCGAGCGTGCGGCTCAGATCATCACATCGAAACCATAAGTGCCGCCAGTATATAGGGCATGGCACCGATAAGAACCCCTTTGCTTAGACGCCAGGTGTCGGTGGTATAGAAGACGAAGATCAACGCCAAATCCGGAAAGACACTGACTAACAGCAGTTTGCTCAGCACACCTCCGGCTTCGAACTGCAGGGTTTTCAGCGGGTACCACAGGTTCATGACGTCTATATAGGTCAAGCCGAATGCCGCAGGAATAAGCAACCCTGCCAGAATCCCTATCCAATAACGGTCAAAGCGATCCATAAGCGGTCCAGTCAATAGTAAGCGGCGTGATGGCAATCAGCTGATGATCCATCGCCCATATATC
>JAFVHA010000114.1 GCA_017478035.1 Paludibacteraceae bacterium
GACCATCTGCGCCATCTGGCACCAACTCGCCGGACCGATGTCGGACGAGTCGATAAGCGGCGAAAAGGCTTGGATATCCACCGCCACATCGCCCTCGAATAACTCGGGAATGAAGGCTTTGAACGTCTCAATATCAGCCGGAACCAACGCCTCGGAAGCCTTGTCCCGAACCATCGTAATGGTCCCGCCTGTAGATATCAAAAGTACTTTGCTCATAGCGTTACGAAACTTTTGCGCCGCAAAAGTAGTACTTTTTTTTGACATGTGCAAATTTTCGAGCATTTTTTACTTTTTTCTTGCGTATTTGGAAAAAAAGTCGTACCTTTGCACCCGCAAAGGTTTGAAACCATTATATGACGAACGATCGTAACATATTAACACAAATCCAGACTCTTGGAAAGAAAGTTCTTCCTGAGGGTAGTAGCTTATTGCTATATGGTTCACGTGCACGCGGTGACTATCGCGAAGATTCCGATTACGATTTAGTGGTATTAGTGGACAAGGACAAGCAACAATTGCAGGATTTTACGGATTATGCTTATCCTTTCATGGAGATGGGATGGGAATTGGGCGCAGAGATTAACCCTATGCTGTACACGCGCAAAGAATGGCAAGAACGCCATTTCACACCGTTCTATAAGAATGTTGAACACGATAAGATAGTTTTAGTATGAGCCTTACGAATGATGACAAAAAGGTATTGACCCAATTGCATTTAGACAAAGCGCATGCATGCCTAAAAGATGGCGAACAATTGATGCAGATGGAATCCGTCTCTGCTGCTGCAAATCGTTTTTACTATGCAGTATTCCATGCAATTCATGCCTTGTTTGTAACAAATGGCATCCAATCGAAATCCCATAATGGCACTATCGCGCAATTTAATCAGCATTTTATAAAGACTGGGCTAATTGATCCTAAATTTGGTCATTTTGTAGCTCTCATGGAAAACATGCGCGAAAAAGCAGATTATGATGTTATTTACGATGTTACCCGTGAAGACCTTGAGGCTCTTAAACCTGTTGCTTATGAGTTATTGACCATAATAGAAAATTTGCTTAAGCAATAACCCATCGCTGCTACCGACAGCGTAAAAACGGTCGTCAGGTCTTAGACGTTAAATGGGGCGACATATTGAATTTCGCGTTTGCGATTTATTGGGCATTTCGAAATGTGAGAAGTTTTGAAGATTCACCAATAATAAGTCAGCAAGCGTCCATATTATATATGGGCGTGACTTATCGGTGAATGGGCATTTCTCACAGCCTCGAAATGGATAAGGAACGTCCATTTTTTATTTATACCAATCCCTGAAGGTGTAAGAGGGGAATATAAAACCAAATCAGCATGAGTGATGAATTACAGAAAGCCTTAGATTTTTATCTAAGCATGCAACCTTTTAAAAGTGATCCATTTCATCCCGGAGATCACAAACGACTTTTTTATGCATCGTACCTTGCTTGGAAGGAGAACGTGCCTGAGAGTGATTTTAAAGATGCAGTGGAAAAAGGTTTGAAAGAGAAGAATACCTATCGAGATGATCTGTTTGAGGGATGTAAAGAAGTAATTAACCATACATACCAGATGCTCAGATTTGCCAAAGAGTTTGACATCTTAAAATAAAACTATGAGACACTTTATTTTACTAACATTATTTGTTATGACTTTGCTTTTTAGCGCTCTCACAATTAGCGCAAAAAGTATGTCTACCTCTGATGACCAAGCAATCAGCACTATTGTCCTTCACAATGGATGGATCTCTTTTATAAGTTCGGATGGAGAAGAGATTTCCAGAGAACGTATATCTGATATTCGTTCGATTGTTTTTCCAAGTAATCATTCCGGGACTACAGATGTCATTGATGTACCGGAAGATAATATCCGTATTTATCCTAATCCTGTTCAGGAAACTCTCTTTATTGAGAGTGCACATGAGACGACCTATAAGATTTATGACTTTAATGGTCGATGCTTAATGAGCGGAGAAGGGAATACAATTAATGTTTCCACATTAGCGAAAGGAACATATCTTTTACAAATTAACAATAACACATTTAAATTTTTCAAACAATGAAACGATTTTTCTTTTTGCTGTCGGCGGTAGTAGTATCTCTGACGATGGCGGCTCAAATGCAAGTATGGAGTAATGGAACTATTATTTTCTCCCACGACCAAGCCGAAGTGGATAGCATCTCTTTTGGTAATCCAATGCAGGTGCAATCAAATTACAATGCACTTTCGTCGACTTCTTTAGCGGGTTGTGTGTACACCACTTCACTTTCAGGTGGAGGTTTTAAGGAGGCTAATACTACTTCAACCGAATACGGTACATGCCTATTAGCATTATACTTCTTAGATAGTGAAAATGGATATTATGGATTTAATTATCAGGGGACATGTAATGCTATTAATAAAGTGATTACCTTTAGTTATATTATAAGTGGAAATGACATTTCAATCTCAATTAGCGGTAACACTTATAGTGGTAAAGTAATTGGTAAAAATGGATTAGTATTCCCTACATTTTTTTGCGATTATAACAATACTAAAACATATCCAATGTGTTTTATCAATCTTAATCGATGAATCATTACATGCGAGGGTTTAGGGCGCCTAACCGCAGTTGTTTAACGAAGCCCGAGGAGGATCAATATTATGATTTTCTCATTTCTATTGGCTCTCCAACATTCTAAAGTGGCTGCATAGGTCTTCATCGGAGTAGTATCTTCACTACTTGGTGCTTTGATTTATGATGCCATCAAGATGTTGGTATCCAGAGCCGCTCATTAAAAAAGCTCTGCTTTTCCTGCCGGACTTTGTCTGGCAGTTTTCATTTTAGGTATTTCCTGTGATTTTTTAACTCTTCTTCCGTTTCAGGACGATTTTATCGTCCGCCCCTCTTACCGCGTTGCCCCACAGCAGCGCGGTTTTTCTTCTCTTTCAGGGCAATCCGATTGCCCGCTCTCTCTTCCGTCATATCGTTTCTCGCAAAAACTTCATTTTTCTCCCTCCAAATTTGCATATTCCAAATATTTTTCGTATCTTTGCAACCGATTTAACTAACCCCAACCAGTTAATCTACTAAGTGGCAATAGAGCGCACCCGAGTATTCCTAGACAATGCTTATTTAAAAACACACGTAACACACACATATACAGACTTTTTATACAACATGTCACGGCATTTGAAATCTATCATAAAAAAACGTTTGAAGTGCCTCGTAACGCGCGAGATCCCGAACGCCGAAGTTTCCGCTTCCCACCGACGCGGAGTATGTTATCTTGAGTTCATTCCGACCATCGAGATGTACTACGGCGTCATGAATACCCACAAAGAAGGCCGTCATTACAAGAAACACATCATCGTCCGCCGTGTCCCGCGTTGGGGCGGCCACCTCTATCAACTCTACACCTATCATTTCCCCAAGACCTGGTCTGCGGCCTGCGTAGCCAACCGCGAACTCATCAAAGAAGCCCAACGTCAGGCACACGCCCTCGAGCACGACAACTCCCGCGCTGTCATCGAATGGCGAATACGTTTCTTCAACCATTATTTCCAAGTCGTCAAAGGCGGTGCCCAACCCGAACCGGGCATGAAACGTTACTCCCGTTTCTACCAATATACCTACGTCGCCATCTACCGCGAACTCCAAGCTGCCCGACAAAAAGCCTTGGAGCCTTCCGTGCCCCTGGATGAAATCTCTTTCGAACCCATTGACGTACGCCCTAGACTAGTACGTCCTATTCGCCATGCGGTGAACCTCCGCGTCATGACCGAAACCCGCATACATAACGATAATTCCTCATTATTCCACGAAATTCCTCCGGAATATTTGCATAATTCAGAAAAAAGTTGTACCTTTGCACCCGATTTAGAGCAGAAATGGCGACACGAATTCTGATCATAGACAGCGATATCAGCCTCTCGACCGTGTTGGGCGATTACATGGCCAATCGCGGCTACAAGGCGCAGCGTGTGAGTGACGGCAGGACAGGGCTGGAGGTATTGAGCAACGAGCACTGGGACGTGGTGCTGACCGAGTTGCAAGGTATCGGCATGAACGGGTATGAATTGCTGAAGGATATCCGTCACCGTCTGCCGAACATCCCGCTGATCGTACTGACCACCCGCTCGGATCGCGAGGACCAGATGCGCGCGTTTCAGTTGGGCTGTGACGACTACCAGACGAAGCCCTTTACGATGGATATCCTGATTTGCCGCATCGAAGCCATCTTACGCCGCGTACGGGCTTACGAAGAGAGCAAACAGCGCATCTTCGACCTGAACGGTCATGTTTTCGATGCCACGCATCAGACCTTCAAC
Organism: Paludibacteraceae bacterium; assembly: GCA_017478035.1. Classification (GTDB taxonomy): domain Bacteria; phylum Bacteroidota; class Bacteroidia; order Bacteroidales; family Paludibacteraceae; genus Colicola. The sequence goes on from JAFVHA010000114.1 coordinate 4,324, forward strand.
GGACAGCATTTGTCGTCCCGCGAAAGCGACCTGCTGCTGATGCTCTGCCGCAACGAAGGAGAAGTGGTGGACCGGCACCGTATTTTGAGTGCGCTCTGGAAAGAGGACAATGCCTTTACGTCCCGCTCTTTAGGCGTGTATATCAACCATTTACGGCAATTCGTCACCCCCGCAGGATATCAGATTATCGCCGCGAGATATAAGGGATATAAGCTCGTTTGCAACGAGCATATGGGATTGATGATGGAATGATTGAATGATGGAATGATTGAATGATGGAATGATTTAATGATTTAACGATATGAAACTGATTGCACCGAGTGTTTTGTCCGCGGATTTCGGACATTTAGCAGACGATCTGGAGATGATTAACCGCAGTGACGCCGATTGGCTGCATGTGGACGTGATGGACGGTACGTTTGTACCGAATATCTCCTTCGGTTTTCCGTTGATGAAACCGTTCAAGCAGTACTGTACCAAGCCGCTGGACGTTCATCTGATGATTGTTCATCCCGAGAAATACGTGGAGCGTTTCTGCGACGCCGGCGCATGGTCGGTCGGTTTCCATTTGGAGGCCGTCGAAGACCCTCTGCCTATCCTCGACCTTATTAAAGCCAAGGGCGTGCGCACGTGTCTGACCATCAATCCGGACATCGACGTGAAGCGCCTCGTGCCCTATCTGGACAAGGTGGACATGATCCTGTTGATGTCTGTTTTTGCAGGCTTCGGAGGGCAGAAATTCATTCCGGAGACCATGGACAAGATCCGTTTTATCAAGGCGGAGATTGAGCGTCGCGGACTACCAACGCTGATTGAGATTGACGGCGGTGTGAACACCGACAATGCCGCAGAACTGTTTGCCGCCGGCGCGGATGTGCTCGTAGCCGGAAGTGCCGTCTTCGGAGCCAAAGATCCGGAAGAAGCGATCCGGAAGATGAAAAGCTAATGGTGCAAAAACTTCGTGCATATCCGATGATTGTATTGCTGTTACCGCTGGTGGCAGCAATATTGCTTTTTGTAGAAGCGCCGCCTCGTTACGGAACGAAGAAAGCGCCCAATACGATGCAAGAACAACTCTACAAACGTCTGAGCGACAGCGGATTAAGCGGAGACGAGTTGGCAACCGTCGGGGCGCTCACTTTGGGCTACAAAGAAGAATTGAACAAAGAACTCAAACATCATTTTCAAGCTTCCGGCGCAGCGCACGTATTAGCCGTAAGCGGTTTGCACACGGGTATCATTTACGGTCTTTTATGGTGGATTCTGACACTCGGCGGACGTTTCAAACCGCTTCACGAAGACAAATGGGGACGACGCACCATCAGCACGATAATCATCGTTTGTATGTGGGGCTACGCATGGCTGACCGGCATGACACCTTCGGTAGTACGCGCCGTGATGATGGTGACGATCTTCGAAATAGGACGCATGGCATACCGGCAGGCTTTCAGTCTCAATACCGTTGCAGCCGCCGCAGTACTCATCCTCTTGGTACATCCCAAAGACCTGTGGAGCGTCAGTTTCCAACTGAGTTTTGCGGCTACAGCGGCGATAGTAATGGTAGCCAAAGAGTGTGAAAAAATGCTTCATACCAGGACATTGAACCACACCCATCCAGGCCGAATGTTAAGTTGGATCATCGGCACTATCATCGTTTCTCTCGCCGCCCAATTAGGCACCTTGCCCATCACCATGTATTATTTTCATCAGATAAGCTCGTATTTCCTTTTGGCAAACCTGATCGTACTGCCTTTGGCTGCTCTGCTGGTACCCTGCGGACTGATAAGTATCGCGTTGGGAGGCTGCACTGCCGGCATGTATTTCAGCAAAATAACATGGGCTCTTTCATGGGCAATGAACCACGCCGTCGAATGGATCGAAACTCTGCCGGGCAGCACTGTTCCTTGCCAGATAGGCGGCGGAATGGTAGCGATTTACTATGCTATGTTCCTTATTTTCTGCTTCTTTTGGATAAAAACAAGTCAAAAAGCCTAAAAAACGGCATAATATTTGCATATATGCAAAAAAAGTAGTACCTTTGCGCCCGATTTTGAAAAAAACGGCTAACAATGAATAAGTTTTTAACACTCATAGCGTCCATCTTCTTTACGCTCGGCATGATGGCGGAGACGCAGTTTACGTTCACCTCTGCAGCGGACATGAACCAGACCAAGGACGGAATCACGGTAGTTATTGCGGCAGGTGACGGTAATGCACCCTCTGCCCAAACGGATTATGAAACCGGCAAGCCGGAGATGCGCTTGTACACCAAGAACACCATCACCGTCTCATCCTCCGCAGCGCTGACCAATATCCAGTTGGTGTTTGCCAAGAGTAGTGCCTCCAACAAAAAATACGCCGGTTTGACGGCCGGTACAGGCACCTTGGTTTCCGGAGGAGTATCCGAGGCTAAAGATGACTGGAAAGTGGATAGTTGGACCGGTAGTGCCAATAATGTCGTCTTCACCGTCAGCGGAACCGGACAACGGCAGATACGACTGGTGGTTATTGACGGCGATCCCGTTGTGATAGGGCCGGACGAAGACCCACTGCCGACAGAAGATGATTTGGATTGGTCCTATTTCTACCAGGAGCCGGAGATCGTTCCGGTGCCGGAAACCCAACTGTTCCAGAAAGAGTACGCTTTCATCGAGAATAATATTCTCGTACATTGCACAAAAGGCTCCATCGTCAAAGCCTCCGAAGATGAAGACGCCTATTTCGGATGTCAGGCAGGCGAGAAACTGACGTTCTCTGCCACCCAATACATCAAAGGTATCGCTATCAAAGGCAATGTACGCAAAGCTTTTACCGCCACCTCCAGCCGCGGAGACATCTCGTATTGCACAGACCCCGATCAGGAGACGGCGGCAGACCCGGTACTGGTCGTTCGGAATATCAACTCCTTGAGTGTGACTATCAACTGTGACAAGAACCTCAGTTGCTATGAAGTCAAAGTCTATTTCGAAGAAAACCCCTCTATTGCATGCGAAGAGATCAATGTGCCCGGAGAGACGTACTTCCTGAACTATGACACGGCGTCGGTGGAACTGGATACGGACGAGTCCAAAACAGGCGACTATGTCTATACGCTCTATCTGTGGAATAAGGTCAACGAATGGATTTATATGGGGCTGGATATTCATACGCCGGCGAAGAACACGTTTGCCGGCATGTATTCCACCGACAACGGAAACATGACCACCGAATCATTCTACCAATTCGGCGAAGACTACGACGAATACACCTATGCCACCGAAGGACAGATGGTTATTAATCGGGAAGGGAAAATCTTCTCCATATCCGGCTATATCACATGCGAGAACAAGAATACCTATAATTTCTCGTACACCGGTCTGTTAGGCGGTGACAACGAAGTGCAAGGCTTGGAAAAGGTACAAAGGGACAAGGTACAAAGTACAAAGATCCTCCGTGAAGGACAACTCTATCTGATGTACGATGGAAAGATGTACGATGTACAGGGGAAAGTGGTGATGGAATGATGGAATGATGGAATGATTGATCATTGAAGAACCTTCGTAACATAGTATTACTCGTCTTACTGCTGCTTTCCCAATGGATGGCGGCGGGAGTCACTTTGGTGAGCAACGATAAGAACTGGTTAGGCGGTTCGGACCGTTTCTCCACCACCGAAGGCAACGACTTCTGGTTGACGTTCATGAACAATAACATGATCAACCCCGATGACCCGGCCAATAAAGCCAATCCGGAGTTTAAGTTCGAGATGAACATCGCCATCAGTGCCCGGGAAGCCGTTACCGTCGTCATCGCCACATCGCAAGGAGAGATAGCACGTATTCCTGTCGCTGCCAATTCGACAGAGATATACAAGATTGACCGCGAAAAAGCCCAAGAGATTTACTTGCTGGAAAGCGAAAAAACAGGCAAATACGGCGTGCATGTGTACGCTGCGCCTATCAATCCGGATAACAAGAAAAAAGTGTTCTCCTGCTTCCTCTACAGCCGTGTCGGAGAGTCCGGAGGTTCGTCCCGTGACGCTTCATACGTACTGCCTACCCGTTTCCTCGGAAAAGAATATATTATCCAAACGAGCCCGGAGGACACCTATTCGTCGGAGTTTGCGTTTGTTGCGACGGATGACGGAACCGTGGTGTCTATCACCCCTTCTATCGAGACGATTGGCAAGAAAACCGCCGGCACCGCCTTCGAGGTTACACTCAATAGAGGAGAAGCTTATCTGATTGCTTCCAAGCAGCATGAGGGTAACGAGGATTTCAATGTCAACCTATCCGGTAGCCGCATATGCTCCAATAAACCAATTGCAGTTTTCAACGGTAACCAGCAGATGAGTCTGCCGGTCGATGAGGCCAGCACGCAGGACTTTGCTGTAGAGCAGGCCTTACCGGTTGATAAATGGGGCAAAGAGTTTTATATATCACTGCTGGACAGTACGAAGTTGAATAACTTCATCATCACTGCCGCTTTCGACGGAACGACAATCGACCTGTTCCCCAAGGGCTATCCGCGTGAGACGCATGTACTCAATGCCGGCGAGTCGTATCCGGATCAGAACAGCGCCGTTCAGATACGGTCGGAGTTCTCCGAGATGATTGTCAAGAGTGACAAACCCGTTACCTGTTACGACTACCTCTCCAGCGCCGGTGACAACCCCTTCACCATCGGTTCCGGTTCAAGCGCTTTCGGCGTCAAGTTAGGCGACCCGGCGAACGTCATGTTACCGGCATGGGAACACAGAACGAAGAAAATGAATTTCTTCACCCATGAACTGGACCCGCAGAAACTGAGCGGTAAAGAGCCGCCTCAGATATACAAAGTATATCTTGTCACCCGCAAGACCGATGCCGGTACCGTCAAACTGGATAACTATACCGTTCCGGCTACGCAGTTCACCTCTTTTGCCCACGATGACAATATGGTTTCTGCCTGCTTGTCCGTGAACGGCAAGAACAACTATCATACGATTGAAACGACAGGAGACGGTTTTGTAGGTATCGTCTATGCGCTTTCTCACGCGCAAGGCTACATGCATGCTCTCGGCTTCACTCCACCCAACCCTGCCGACACACTCTACGTGACGCACACGGAGGAAGTGGGCATGTCACACGGCTCCTATGATCTGGACAGTGTGGACGGACACGGTTGGTACCAACGTCAATGGACCGAATGGATGGAGAAGAAAGAGCGTCTGGATACAGCCGTCGTCTGCGACAGCTCGTTCGTCTATTGGACGCTGGAAACACCTTCCGAGAAACCGGCCAAGAAGATCGAATGGACCATCTACGACGTGACGGATGGCAAGAAAGCCTGCGTCAACGCAGATATCAAGAACGCCAAGACGGAAGATCCTGCGACAGGCACCAAACATGACTACCAGTATCAGTTTATCCTGCCGGACGAGAAAGATGCACCCAAGAAGCATCAGTTCTTTGAGTACGAGATCCAGGCCGTACTGCATCGTGACCGCCAGCTCTGTACGGACGACGAGGATATAGATACCCTCAAGACCACGGTGCGTGTCACGCGTATCTACAACGACACGCTGTATCGCGTAGTCTGCGTCGGAGACACCCTGAAATTCTTCTACGACAGCCTCTATAACCAGTCCGACCTGAGTCAATATCGTTCCGATTCGGCGGCGACCAAGTTCGTCGGCGTGAAAAAAGGACAGGGAGACAAATATATCGAGCCTTGGGTGTACCAGGTGGAGGTAGGCAAGTACGACACCCTTAGCCGCCATTACCTCTCGCAGGCGGGTTGCGACTCGACGATGACACTCGTGCTTATGGTATGCGACACCTTCCAGTTCTTCGACACCATCCATCTGTGTCATAACCAGGACACGCTCTATCACGACCAGCGTATCCGTGGACAGCGGTATAAACTGACGGACACCGTCGATATTGATGTGCCGTTCACTACAAATGCCTGTGAATGCCAGTTAAGCGAGTTCGCCAATAAGTTCCGCGATAAGAACGGCCGTCCGTTCAACGGATGTGACTCCACCTACCATCTACATCTGTTCGTTCATCCGAACTACGTGATCCCCTTCCGTGACACGGTATGCCTCACGCCGGAAGGAAAAGGCACCTATACCTGGACCAAGGAACGCGGAGGTATGTACGGCCGGACGTTCACCGAACAAGACCTGACTTGGAGCGCCGCTGACGGTGCGTACAAAGGAGTCTTCCGCGATTCGACCTACACCAAGACCTGCCGCGAGTGCAACGACGGCAAGCATGGCTGTGACTCTATCCATGAGTTGACGCTTATCATGCCCAAGTCCTACTATTTCGAAGAAAACGACACCTGGTGCAAGCTCAAATACGACAAGGTGAAACACGATACCATCCATGAGTACTACAAATGGTACGGCCACATGGACGGC
>JAFVHA010000058.1 GCA_017478035.1 Paludibacteraceae bacterium
AGTGTCATAGAAACAGAGGGTGAGGTGCTCGAAGGTCAACCACTGGTCTTCAGTCGTTGTCGCTTGGGTCTGTTCGGCCGGAATGACGGTAATCAGGTTCTCCGTGCGGATACCCCATTTGTCGGTGCGGTAGATACCCGGTTCGTCGGAGATGATATGTCCTACCTCCAGCGCCGTCGGATTATTGTCCGTACGAACGTTCTGCGGGCCTTCGTGGCAGCCTAAGAAATGGCCGACACCGTGCCCTGTTCCGTGACCGAAAGTGATGCCTGCTTCCCACATGAATTGCTTGGCGAGTGCATCCAGTTGGTTTCCGCGCGTTCCTTTCGGAAAGCGTACCGTGCCTAAGGCGATGTGTCCTTTCAGTACGTATGTATAGTCGCGTTTGGCTTGAGCCGGAATCTCGCCACCGAGCCAAACGGTGCGTGTGATATCGGTTGTGCCGTCAAGATACTGACCTCCCGAATCAAGCAACAACATTCCTTCCTGCTTCACCCCGGCGCACTTGTCTTTGGTAGCTGCATAATGCACTATCGCACCGTTGCCCAGATATCCTGCAATGGTACCAAAACTCTCTTCTACGAAGTTCTCTCCCATGAGACGGAACTCATGCAGTTTCTCCATCAAGTCCCACTCGGTTTGAGTCTTGCCGTTTGCAAATGCCTCTTGCTCGAGCCATTTGAAGAAACGGGTGAGTGCTGCTGCATCTTGGCGCATGGCGATGCGTTCACCTTCCAGTTCGATAGCATTTTTCTTCGCCTTGTCAATGAGGATAGGCGACTTGGTGTTGATCTTCTTGCACTCCGCCGGAATGGCTTCATAGAGCGCTTCGTTGACGCGTGCGCCATCGAACAGAACGGTTCCGCTGAGGCTGCGGATATAATCGAAGACGGCTTCGTACGGTTGTACGGCTATGTTGTTGAAATCCAAGTAGTTCTGCGCGACAGTGTCCACTTTGTTTGCGTCCACGAAGAGCGTACATTTATCCGCTTCGAGCACTACATAACTGATGACGACGGGGTTATACTCGACATCATTTCCGCGGATGTTGAGCAGCCATGCGATTTCGTCCAAGGCGCTTATGATAAGCGCGTATTTATGATTTTTGATATTTGATTTTTGATTTATGATTTCCCGCATCCTCGCCAGTTTGCTCTCGACGCTCTCACCGGCAAAGTCGGCAGAGTAGGGATATAGTTTGTCGGCAGGGATAGCAGGACGGCCTTCGGTCCAAAGCGGCTTGATGAGGTCGATGCTCTTGAGTTCGGCTTTCTCGCTCCAATCGGCAAAATCATTAACGCTGAACATCTCGGGGTTGACGCCAACCAATCCTTGCACGTTCTCACTTAGCCAATCAATCACACTCGGGCAATCAATATCGGATTCGCGCATCAGTTCGATGCCCGAGTCTTTGAGTTCGATACCGGCCTGCAGGTAATAACGGCTGTCGGTCCAAAGGAAAGCGCGGTCGAGCGTGACGACCACGGTTCCGCTTTCTCCGTTGAAACCGGAGAGCCACTGCATCTCGCACCAGTGCGATGCCATATATTCACTCGCGTGCGGGTCATTCCCGGGTACTACATACGCGTTCAGACCGTTTTCACGCATTCTTTGCCGCAAGGCGGCGATTTTTGCTTTTGTGTCCATAATCGTTGAATTTGCGTACAAAAGTACTGCTTTTTTTGCATATATGCAAGTAGAAATGAAGAAAATTCGCATTTTTTTGTAAAAATATTTGCGTATATAAAAAAAAAGCAGTACCTTTGCACGATTTTTCGTGTAAATATGCGAAAAGTCCCCGAATTTGAAGAAAAATATAAAATATATACTACAATGTCAAAGATTTGTCAAATTACAGGCAAGAAAGCCATGGGCGGCTGCAATGTGTCGCACTCGAAGCGTCACACGAAGAGGACCTTCGACGTGAACCTCTTCCGCCGCAAGTTCTACTGGGTAGAACAGGATGTATGGATCGAGCTGAACGTGAGTGCAGCCGGTCTGAGAACAATTAACAAGATCGGTCTCGACAACGCGCTGAAACAGGCTGCGGAGAAGGGATACCTCTATTAAACGAAAGGAGTAAGACTTATGGCAAAGAAAGTAAAAGAAGCCCGCGTTCAAGTAATCCTTGAGTGCACAGAGCAAAAGGCCAGCGGTGTTCCCGGAATGTCTCGTTACATCACCACCAAAAACCGCAAAAACACTCCGGATCGTTTGGAGTTGAAAAAGTACAATCCCTACTTGAAGAAAGTAACGGTTCACAAGGAGATCAAGTAATTAACCCTAATTTTAGAAAGGCTTAGAACTATGGCAAAAAAAGCGGTTGCGACTCTCCAAACAGGTAACTCGGGTCGCGCACACAGCAAGTGCATCAAGATGGTAAAGTCGCCTAAAACGGGTGCTTACATCTTCCAGGAAGAAATCGTTCTGAATGAGAAAGTAAACGAATTCTTTAAGTAAAAAACAAAAAAAATCGCGCTACAATTTGGTAGTGCGGTTTTTTTTTTGTACCTTTGCACGCAAATTCGTGTCGAAATACCATGTTAGGAATTATTATTAATCCCAAATCGGGTAAGAAAGCCTTTCGCGCGCAACGTATATATCTATGGAAACTGTTGCGCAAGCGTCATCTTCCGTTTGCCTATCGTGTGACGAAATTTCCCAAGCATGCTACCGAGTTGGCGCGTGAGTTGGTGGAAAAAGGGTACGACGAGATACTTATTCTTGGCGGCGACGGTACGTTGTCGGAAGCCATCAATGGCATCATGCGCTCTACGCTGACGCCGGAGGAACGCGCGAAGATACAAGTGGGACTGATGCCGCGTGGCACGGGAAACGACTGGGGACGGTACTGGAACCTGAACAAGAATCACAAGGAGAGTCTGCGTCGGTTCTTTGAGGGCGAAGGCCATCCGATCGATATCGGTTGTGTCACCTATTGGCGCAATAACATCGAGCATCACCGTTATTTCATCAACTCGGTCGGTTTTGGCGTGGATCCGTTGTGCTGCAAGAAAGCGGAGTCGCTCAAGTACTATATCGGCAGCCATCGCGTCAATTATCTGTTCGGCCTTATCGGCGCTATCGTGCAGCATAAAGCCCAGCACATGGTTCTGACGGTGGACGGAAAGCAGGCCGTGGATGACCGTTTGTTCACCATGAATATCGGTAACGGTCCGTTCTCCGGCGGAGGTATCCGTCAGAACCCGGAGGCCGATCCTTCGGACGGTATCTTCAACTCGATGTTCATCAAGAAACCGACGTTCAGACAGGTAATTGCGGCGCTTCCGAAGTTATACAACGGCCGTTTGACTGAACTGCCGTTCGTTTATCCGATTGTGGGGAAGGAGATTGTCATCAGTTACAAGAAGCATATCTTGTTTGAGGCGGACGGTATATTGGAAAATATCATCGGCCCGTGCAAGGTGACGTGTATCCATAACGCTCTTCAGTTCAGATGCTAAAACAGCAAGGCTCCAATAGAATCTATACGCGGGAGAAAGACGCGAACGGTCAATCGGTTATCCGCGTGGAAGGAACGAACAGGGATGAGAACCGTGCGTTCATTTATATGTCGCGTCATTTTGCGGAGCGTGGCCTTCCCGTACCGCGCGTGTTATGGGTGAGTGAGGACGGGATGAGTTATACGCAGGAAGATCTGGGCGATACGCTTCTTTTCGACGCAATCCGTCACGGTCGGGAGACAGGTTGCTTCCTGCCGGAGGAGTACACCTTATTAGAACGCACGATACGCGCACTCGCGCACGTACAGGTGGAGGGCGCGAAAGACTTCGACTGGTCGGTTTGTTTTCCGGTGCCTGCTTTTGACGAGCGCTCTATCCGTTGGGACCTCAATTATTTCAAATACTGTTTTTTGAAGGGCACGAAGATCGAGTTCTCGGAGCCTAAGTTGGAGGATGAATTCGATATTCTTGTAAAGAATCTTCTTTCAACTCTTAATTCTCAACTCTCAACTTTCCTCTACCGCGACTGTCAAAGCCGGAATGTGATGATCAAGGATGGGAAACCGTATTTCATTGATTTTCAGGGAGGTCGTCATGGTCCTACGCAATATGACGTAGCTTCTTTCTTATGGCAGGCGAAAGCGAATATCCCGCAGGCTCTGCGTGACAAACTGATTGAGGCTTACCTTGACGAAATGTCAACTCTTAACTCTCAACTCTCAACTCTCAACTGGAAATCCGCTTTGCCCCATTTCGTGCTGTTCCGGACGCTTCAGGTGCTCGGCGCGTATGGCTACAGAGGCTATTTCGAACGCAAGCAACATTTCCTGGAGTCAATCCCGCAGGCTCTCAAAAACCTGCGCGAAGTGCTGGCTGACTTAACCGAGTACCCCTACCTCCGCGAACTGGCAGAAAATCTGTCAGCGGAGCGGTCTGTCAGTGAAACGGTCTGTCAGTCCAAAGGACGGTCTAACAGCGCCAGCGGTCTTACCGTCACCATCTACTCTTTCTCGTTTAAGAAGGGATTACCGATTGATGAGTCCGGTAACGGAGGTGGTTATATCTTCGATTGCCGCAGTACGCATAATCCCGGCAAATACGAGGAATACAAGCAGTTAACGGGTCTGGACCAACCGGTGATTGATTTTCTGGAGAAAGACGGCGAGATACTGACGTTCCTCAACTCCGTCTATGCCCTCATCGACCATCATGTTGAGCGGTTTATTGAACGCGACTTCACCCGTCTCCAGGTAGCTTTCGGCTGTACCGGAGGACAACACCGTTCCGTCTATTGCGCCGAGCATCTCGCCCAACACCTCAAACAGAAATATAACGTTGCAATACATCTGATTCATCGGGAGCGTGGCATCAAGAAGGAGATATAATTTTACTTAAATTATGACAGGAATGATCTTTTGTGCCGGTCTTGGCACGCGCTTAAAACCCCTCACCGATACGATGCCAAAGGCGTTAGTGCCGCTGGCAGGCAAGCCGTTGCTTCAGTGGCAGGTAGAGAAACTGCGTGATGCCGGTATTACTGATATCATCGTTAACGTGCATCATTTCCCGGACATGATTATCGATACCATCCGTGCGAACAACGGTTGGGGCTGTAATATCCTCATTTCCGACGAGCGCGACCAACTCCTCGACACCGGGGGCGGCTTGAAGAAAGCTAAATCACAAATCATAAATCATAAATCACAAATGGCAAGCGAGCCTATTCTCGCTTGCAACGTGGATATATTGTCTAATATTGATTTGCGTGCGCTCGTGAGTGCGTATGAGCACGAGGGTGTGAGTCTGTTGGTGGTCTCCGATCGCCAAACCCAGCGCTATCTCTGTTTCGACGATGGCCTCACTCTCCGTGGCTGGACGAATATCGCTACCGGTGAGGTGAAACCTTCATCATTAAGCGAAGCGGCTCATTCCATCATTCCATCATTCAGAAGGCTCGCCTTCAGCGGTCTGCAGATCTTAAGTCCCGAAGCCTTGGAACTCTTAGCACAAATGCCTCAAGACAAATTCTCGCTGATTGATTTCTATCTCCATCTCTGCGAAGAGAATCAAAAATCAAAAATCAATTCTCCGGGCATACGTGCCGGAGAATTATAGGATGATGGATGTAGGCAAAATTGACCAAATAGCCGAAGCAGAAGCCTTTGCAGAGAACTTATAAAGCAGAAAAAACACGCTTTTTCAAAAAAAGTTGCAAAAATATTTGGTCATATCAAAAAAAAGCAGTACCTTTGCACCCGCTTTTCGAAAAATAAGATGCAGCGGAGTCTTTTAGGGCTCCCGAAAATTTTAATTTTTGGGAAAAGCGTAGCACAATACGTAGCGTTATACAAGTGCGGAGCACGCAGTCACGCGAGTATTAATGCAAGCGGGTCTCCCTAGCTCAGTTGGTAGAGCAACTGACTCTTAATCAGTGGGTCGAGAGTTCGAGCCTCTCGGGGGACACAAGAGACACCAAACGGTGTCTTTTTTTTGTGTCCATACGAGAGGCGAGAAGAGCTCTCGGGGGTGAAGAAGTGCCTTGAATGGCAATTCGAGCGAAGCACCCGAACTGTTCCCACTGTGAGGATCAGCGCGAGCATAGAACAGTCAGACATCTTCGGATGTCTTTTTTGTTAAAAAATCTCCATTTATTTGCATATGTCATTTTTTCTTCGTACCTTTGCAGTCGCAAAGGTTAAAATATGACATCGGACGGATTTGTAGGATTATTATTTATGCTGCTTTTTGTGGCAGCATTAGTGGGAATATACTGGTTAGTCAGGCATTTTATTTCCGGCGGTTCCCATGTCCAAGAGATTATCAAGGCCGAGAAAAACAGGCAGGCTCATCCGGATATTCAGAGCGGCAGGTTTACGCGTCTTTACACCATGCCTTACTACGAGGACCTGAATGAAGAAAATATCCGCAGGTATTGTGAGGAGCATTTCCCGTCTTATTACTGCAAGGTTTCGGAAATGGGAATAAGAATAAGTGAGACGAGAACCGGTCTCAGTGGAGAGGTTAGGGACTTGTATATCACTCATTTGCGGGAGTATAATATCTCCGCGGTTGATTTGTCCGACCCTAAGGAAGTGGAATATAATGGCCGCTATCGTCCGCCTACGGTTCGTTCCAGTCTCCATGACAAGGGTTTCGGTAAAGATATCCGCGATATGATTTGCCATTTCCAGCAACAAGCCCTTTCCCGTCATCGCTCTTGAAAATTAACGAAAAAAGACATACAAATTTGCATATGTCAAAAATTATCTGTAATTTTGCAGCGCAAAAACGGTCGTCAGGCCTTAGACGTTAAATGGGGTAAAAGATTATTATAATGTCACGCGAACTGAAAATACAGGAATTTGACGACAAACAAGTACGCATTGTTTGGGATGACGAGGAGCAAAAATACTATTTCTCCGTCACCGATGTTGTTGGAGTATTAACCGAGCAATCCGATGCTCGTGGTGCAACCGTATATTGGGCGGTACTTAAGAAACGTCTGAAACAAGAAGGAGCAAATGAACTGATTACAAATTGTAAACAGTTGAAATTACCTGCTACTGATGGAAAGAACCGTGCGACGGATGTGGCTGATATTGAGCAACTTCTGCGTATTATTCAGTCGATTCCATCCAAAAAAGCCGAGCCGTTAAAACAATGGTTAGCACAAGTAGGTAGTGCGCGTCTAGACCAACTGCAAGATCCGGAACTATCCATACAACAAGCCATCAATGACTATCGCCGCTTGGGCTACGGAGAGAACTGGATTAACCAACGCGTAAAATCCATTGAGACCCGCAAGGAGTTAACGGATGAATGGAAACGAGGAGGGATGCAAGAAGGACGTGATTTCGCGCTTTTGACGGATATTATCACGAAAGCATGGAGCGGTAAAACAACCGGAGAATATAAGAAGTTCAAAGGACTGAAGAAGGAGAACCTTCGAGATAATATGACTAATTTGGAGTTGGCACTTAACACTTTAGCAGAGGCAGCTACAACAGAGTTCTCGAAGCAATATAATCCTAAAGGAGTAGAGGCGAATAAGAAAGTGGCTAAAAAAGGAGGCGATGCAGCGCGAGCCGCACGTGAGAATATCGAAAAAGGTCTTGGACGTAGCATTATCTCTCCCAATAAAGCTTCCGATTACATTAAGCCGATCGAAGAAGCTCAAAGTCAAGAGCTTCCTTTTGACGAAGATATAGATAAGTAATCTCGCTGCCACCGACAGCCTAAAAACG